>JAUVKG010000256.1 GCA_030596365.1 Chlamydiota bacterium
AACTTAAAGATGATAAACAAGTTGAATCACACGACTGCTCAACAAACGGGCTTATTAATGCCTGGAAAGAGTGGCGATAGCCGACCTTGCCGGCCGGATTCCGGTAAACCGGAAAGGTATTCGGTAATCAGTATTCGGTAAATTATATGTTGTATGTCCCGGAATTTTCTGATTTCGGCTTCCAATTCAACAATCCAATATTCCATTATTCCATTATTCCATTATTCCATTTTTAAAGTGATTGTCATTAAAATCGGTTTTTGATATAATGTTTATCGCTTATAAAAGCTATGCGCAGAGAAGAATTTTTCAAAAGCAGCGATGGCAAAAAAGATATAAGAAAAAGAATAATAGAAAGTTTACTCGACTGAAAACTTTTACGCGGAGAGATGGCTGAGTGGTCGAAAGCGGTGGCTTGCTAAGCCATTGTACGTGTTAAAACGTACCGAGGGTTCGAATCCCTCTCTCTCCGCCATTTTTATTTGTTAATTGCAGAATTGTTAATTTATTAATTTCCAACAATCCAATAAACTCCCCTCCTGTTTTAGGAGGGGTGGCGCAGAGCGCCGGGGTGGTATCCCACTATTCCATTAATCCAACAATCCATAAGCTGGAAGCTTATGCTACTCTACTTTCCCATGAATTACGGACGCAAACTCGACCCGACTCCGATACAAGGTAATATTGATGTTACGAATCTTGTTGATGAATATTTTTTATCGTATAACGCTGCGCGGTTACGCGAAGCGTGTCATCTTTTTGCAGGAAAAATTCTTAAGCCGGATGTTACTGTTGGATTAGCTCTTTCCGGAGCACTTACACCTGCGGGACTTGGTTATGCCGCGCTTGTTCCGTTAGTTGAAGCGGGTTTTATCGATTGGATAGTCAGCACAGGCGCTAATTTATACCATGACACTCATCGTTCGCTTGGATTTGAACTTTATCAGACGACTCCTTTTGTAGATGACATGAAATTGCGTGATGATAAAATCATAAGAATTTATGATATTGTTTTTGATCAGGAAGTTTTACTCGAATCAGATGCGTTTTTGCGGAAAACACTGGAAGCTCCTGAATTCCAAAAACGAATGGGAACAGCGGAACTTCATTATCATCTGGGAAAGTATGTTCGCGCAAGAGAAAAAATGTTTGGTGTAAATTATCGCTCACTGCTTGGCGTTTGTTATGAATCCGGTGTTCCAATTTATACGTCAAGTCCGGGCGATTCGACAATTGGGATGAATGTAGCCGCGATGAAATTTGCGGGTGGTAAAACAGAATTTGATGTAGAAAAAGATGTAAATGAAACAACTGCGATAGTCTACGGCGCAAAAGCAAAAGGAGGGAAAAGTGCTGTGATAATCCTTGGCGGCGGTTCTCCAAAAAATTTCGTGCTTCAAACCGAGCCGCAAATTCAGGAAATTATGGGAATTGACGAAAAAGGACACGATTATTTTATTCAAATAACTGATGCAAGACCGGATACAGGCGGACTATCAGGCGCAACGCCAAGTGAAGCGGTGACATGGGGAAAAGTTGACCCTGAGCAGTTACCGGATGCAATTGTTTGTTACACGGATTCTACGATAGCTTTGCCCATAATGACATCATATTCTCTCGCGAATTCAGAAAAAAGAGAATTAAGAAATTTGTATGACCAGCGGGATAATCTGGTTGAAGAACTTGGCAAGGCATACAAGGAAGCGCAAGGGATTTAATTAACGGACTAAACGGACTAAACGGACTGATTTGATTTAAGAACACCGATTAACGATTTAAGATATTAGAAGTTGAATTTCCCATATTTCCCATAGTTCCCATATCTCCCATATTAAAGAACAAAGAACAAAACCATGCAATCAAACTTTTTAAATTTACCGAAAAAACTTTCCGGTTATGACACGGCTAAAGTTGTTGTTTTGCCAATTCCTTATGAGGGAACTGTTACTTATGGGAAAGGAACTTCAAACGGCCCTGCGGCAATAATTAAAGCATCGCAGCAGGTGGAATTCTATGACAGAGAATTCGACTGCGAACCGGTAGATAATTATGGAATTCATACTTTGGCGCCTTTGGCATTTTCTAATAATCCTGACAAAACGGTTGAGCAAATTAATAATGCTGTAACACCTCACATAAATGCCGGGAAATTTGTGGTCGGAATCGGCGGCGAACATTCTATAAGCGCCGGACTTGTTAAAGCGCAAGCTGAAAGCACCGGTTTGCCAATAACAATTGTTCAGATAGATGCTCATAGTGATTTGAGAGATAGTTATGAAGGTAATCATAATAATCATGCTTGTGTCGCGAGAAGATTTCTTGATAATGAAAATGTAGAAAGGGTATTACAATTAGGTGTTCGTTCAATTTCGACAGAAGAAATGAGTTTTATAAGAAAAAATAATGATCGGGTTCGTACCTGGTTTATTGAAGATATCGACACAGATGAATGGCAAAATGAATTTATTTCTTTGATTTCAAGAAAGAAAATTTATTTGACAATCGATGTTGATGGACTTGATCCATCAGTAATAGCAGCAACAGGCACGCCTGAACCTGGTGGTCTTAGTTGGGAAAAAACAATTGAAATAATAAGATTATTAACTAATTCAGCAGAATTAATCGGGCTTGATTGTGTGGAACTTGCACCATTGGCTGGAATGCATGCATCGGATTTTGCCGTGGCTAAGTTAATTTACAAAACTTTAAATTTAAAGTATAATGAAATAAAAGAAAGTTGAAACTTGAAACTCGATACTTGATACTTGAATACCGAATACTAAATTCATCCCGATGAATCGGGATGAATTTCCTGACACCTGATGCCTGACACCTGAACACTGAATTTGTAACCTTAAAACCTAAAAAAAATATGTATAAATGGATTAATAAAGGATTAGATTATAAACCGCCAAAGAAACGCGCAATAATGCCGGCCGGGAAACTTATTTCTTATTCGCAGCAGCATTGGGCTCCATATATGTGCCATATGCTTATTATTGGAGTTGTTGCAACAATAACAGGACCTTACATTGCATATCCGATAGCCGTTGTTGCTACCGGCGCGTTATTACTGTGGTACTGGAAAAAGGGAAAATATCCTGAGCTTAAAACTAAACGCGATGTACCGGTTGAAGATTGGTTGTTAGCGGTACTTGTAGGTATTGTAGGAATAGTATTATGGATTGCGCCATATCATTTTTTCCCTGATGTTATGTTTGCTAAAATTCCTATACTTGGTAATGAAAATATTGCGCTTTCATTTACTTATGGCACAAAAGTTGTCGATGGTGTACCGGAAGCCACTTATATGCCATTTAAAGATTTAGCCGGACACTGGCGGACAATTTTTATAGCATTTAGAATAATGGGTGCGGCAATATTAGTTCCTTTTTGGGAGGAATTGCTGATACGATCGGCTGTTCCGCGCTTTGCTGAAGAAGATTATTACCAGCGTGTTCCTATCGGTTATTTTTCCAAACGCGGTTTCTTAATTGCTTTAGCGCTATATACAATGAGTCATCCCTGGTGGCTTGTCGCTGTTATATGGGGCGGATTAACTTTCTGGCTTTACTACTATAAAAGAAATTTGCAATTGGTTGTCGCTGCGCATGCTGTATCGAATTTACTTCTTGCGATATACGTTTTATGGTCAGGGAATTATTATTTATGGTAATTGATTTTTATAAAAATCAATTAAGTATAAAAAAAGCCCCAAAGTGTTTTGCTTCGGGGCTTTTTTATTATGCATCAAAAGTTATCAATTATTTATCAAGAAGTTTTCTTTTTTTCTTTCTAATCATATATTTTCCCGGAATGATATCAAGCATAACGCAGTGAGTAGCGGGAACAAGGCTAAAATCTTTAACTGAAGCCGGAATAAGGATAGAAGTTCCGGGATGAAAGTCAACATCTTCAAACAAGCCTTCCGGAGAAATAATTGTACCATGACCTTGAACATTACACAATATTCTGAAGCGATTAATAGAATATTCGTGAATAGGTTCCCGGAAATTGTAATAGTAGAAAGAAAAATGATCATTAACAGATAATCTGTAATGTAACGGTTCAACTTGCACAGGTTTTGTTTTTGGTAATCCAATTTCTCTGAAACTAAGTACATCTAATGCTTTTTCTATATGCAGTTCTCTCTTGTCACCTTTCTGGTCAGTTCTATTGTAATCATGTAATCGGTAAGTCACGTCGGAATTTTGTTGGATTTCAGCGAGAACAAGACCGCTTCCAATACCATGCACAGTACCTGTAGGAATAGAAATTGCATCGCCGGTATCGACATTAAAAGAATATAAAATGGATTCAATTTTATTTTTTTCTATTGATTTTTTTGCCTTGTCACGGGTTATTCCCGCTTTGAAACCGCGGACAATCTCAGAATCCGGCATAGCGTCAACAACGAACCAGGCTTCATTTTTACCGAGATCATTTTCATAGCGCAGTGCATATTTATCGTCTGGATGAACTTGCAGGGACAATTTTTCTTCAGCGTTAAGAAATTTCAAAAGTAACGGGAAGCGATCTTTATATTCATCGACTTGTTCTCCAAAAAGATCTTTAGGGAATTTTTGTCTGAAATTTTCCAAAGACATCCCTGCGAATTCTCCTGAATCGATAATAGAAACGCCATCTTTTCTATCGCTGATTTCCCATGATTCTCCAATGGGATCACTTGCCGGCAATTCTCTGTTAAAGAGTGTGGCAAATCTTCTGCCGCCCCACATCTTTGGTTTATAGATTGGTTTAAAG
>JAUVKG010000024.1 GCA_030596365.1 Chlamydiota bacterium
AAAACAGAAATCGGCGCTCCGGATAAAGTTTCATCAGGAAGATCGATTCCAAGAAACCAGTTTTTAACATCACAACCGAGGTTACGCATAAAATAATTTATCCAATCCGGATCATCACCACAATATAATTTCGCGTAATATTTGTGTTCCGAATGACCAGCCCAATTATTCAAATAATGTTCAGCGTAAATTGCTTTATCAACCAATCCTTTTGCCAGCCGGGCATTTGGTGCATCAATTCTTGTTACAAGAAAAAATCCGTGGGATTCATAGTTGAAATTCCCGTCTTCTTCGCGGAACTTTGAAAAATGTTTTGCGGTTGTAGGATTGTTTGCCTTGTCAAAATATAAAGGTACTCGAACTTCGGTTGCTGCGTTCGTCGGTACGCCAATTTCAACCTGATCATCTCCCCAGTACGGCGGATAACCATAAGGACAATTGACCGGCCGACCCGGTTTAGGAATATTATTTGTCCAGACAATTCCACCGTAGTATCGGCGGTAAACATTACAAAGCATTAAATCAAGACTTCTCAATCGCGCGGAAAATTCAGGATGTGAATTTATGTTAGACCTTTGACTGTAAAATGGATACTCAGCCACATCGTTGAAATGTGTATCAACATAATACGGCATGCCATATACCGGACATATAAATAAAATATCTTCCTTAAATAAATTACCGGTAAGATTGTTTGTTGAGCTAAGTTTTATGGCGGCTGGAATTACAATATTGCTGTAAAAAACATCGTAACTTACTGTAACATTTGTGCTGAATAGTTTTCGCGACTCTACCATTCGGTCAGGTCCATAAGGCGGACCATATTGTCCCATAAAATTTGTGATACAAATATCGAGCAAATTATTTGTCGGAATTCCGCGGCGGGAAGCATAATATTCAGCAACTTCACGTGAGTCACTTACTCCGTTCCCATTTTCGTCAGGCCAAGCGGAATTATAAATCACAAGAACATTTGTAGGTCCGGGATGGGTATGGGTGTCCGGTGATTGATAAGGTCCGATAGCCGGATGTGCTGAAACAATTCCTGAAAAAAGAAAAATTATTAAGAGTGATTTTGACAAATTATTTTTTTGCTTGGTGTATAACATATAAGCAAAATCCCGGAAAATAAATTTGCTCGTAGGGCAAATTTCCTCAGCCGTGCCTAAAACTTATCTCAACCCGGCACGACTATTGGACATAAATATTCTTAAAATCAAATTTCAAATTTTTATTTCCGGTAATTTCCATGCGAAGCCACTTATTAATTACTTTCAATGTAGCTCTGTTTTCTTTAAAATGAGGTTCAAAACGCACATGCATTTTAACATCCTGCCATACTGCTCCCGGTTTTAACGGGAAAATAGGACGAGGCCATGCTTCCTCTTTTGTATCCTTGGATACTAACGCGTTTTCATAATGCTCAAATCCCACACCACACTTTCTAAGTCCTTTAGCACGACAGTCAACTATAACATCGTATGATTTCCCTGCATCAAAAGGTATGTGCTGGTGCATTGCGCTGCATAACCATTGCTTGGTACCCGCATAATCATCAAAAAATTCATACCGTGCGAAAGTATTTATTTCTCCTAATTCATTAGTTTCACTCATGCGCCGCAGATAAGCGCCGCTGTTTGGATGTATTGCAGTTTCAATTACCCATGAAGAAATAATTCTCCACCCTTTCGGTTTAAGATAAGTTTTTAAAACATCTGTTGACAAAACAGGTTTTAATTCCCCAAAAACAGCCTGCTTTTTTGTACCGTTATTTTTCGATACATAAACACATCCGTTTGCCGCTCCTAAAAGAATATCAAGATCCCCATCGCCATCCCAATCGGTTAATTCCGGTCGCACGAGATTTCCAACGGGATTTTTTTTATCGCCGAAAAGAATAGAATCTTTATCTTGTAAAAGATATTTTTCTTTTTTGTCAGACGTTTTGTGCGGTTCATTAAGATAGAGATACACATATCCTTTCCTGTCGCCTACAATTAAATCAAGATCTCCATCTCCATCAAGATCGCCGGCTGCAGGAACAAGTTGTTCGCGGCCATAACCATAAGCAAGCCAATAGCGTTGATTTTTAGAGAAAGTCGGATTAGCGGATGAGCCTACATTTTTGTAAAGATATACGGAATTGGCTGAATAAGATCCTTCACCGATAATCAGATCCTGTTTACCATCTCTATCCCAGTCAACCACATAAGGCGCCGAATAATTACCGATATCAAGAGGTTTTGAGCCGTCTAACACAAACGGAAAAGGATATTGCGTGGGGAGATGGCCGCTGGCAGGATTACTAAATCTCGGTTGATTATCTTTATCAATAAATACATTGTCGCCTTTGTTACGGCATATAATCACTGTTCCAAGATTGTTGCCGCATATCATATCAAGTTTACCGTCTCTGTTCCAGTCATTAAGCGAAACTGTTGTTTCATCTCCAAAATAAGTATGATGAAATTTTCCCGGATAAACTTTCCGGTTGAATTTCGCCGGACCAAGTTTGTAGGTCCATATAAATCCTCTGGCATCTGATACTACAAGTTCATTTTTACCGTCACCGTCAATATCGCCCACCCGTGGACAAGCGCCGAAATTTATAGTTCGTTCCAGGCTGCCGTCAACGAGAATTCTTTGCGGCTGAGTAAAAACCTGAACACCATTTTTTGTATTAACGCCATCCCATAGATTATCAACTTTATCAACCTTAGAAAAATCGGGATTAAATAATTTTGCGTATGAACTGTCGGCAGCAAAAATAATACAAAATGTTATAAGAATAAGTTTAATGTTTTTCATTTGTAATACCATGAATAAGGGGCCACTGCAAAACAACCGGGTTATTTTTTAGTGTGCCTGAGTTAATTATTATCTCTTAATAATAACAAAAATCAATGAAATATGCAATATCACGAGACAGGAAAAAATATGAACTTCCGGAATTAATCAGACACCGCTGGAAAAGGGTACAGCCGCAAAGCGGCATTAAAATCCCCCTTCTTTTAAAGTGGAACATCCCGAGTATTCTCTCGGGAGTGGGTTGGGGGATTTAAAAAATTTGGAATAAACAAAAAATATTTGCTAATGCGAAAACCACCCCGGCCTATCGGCCACCCCTCCTTTGTAAGGAGGGGAGTTTTTTCGTCAGACCTTTTCGGGCGGATTTGTTTGGGCTTCCGGTGTCTGCAAAACTACCGATTTATCAACACTACGCAAATGCAGATCCAGTTGAGGAAAAGCAATCTCAATTTCAGCTTCCCGGAAACTCCGGTCGATCTCCTGGTTAAGCTCATTTATTACACTTAACCTGTAAGAAGCATCCCATATCCAGACACGAAGTTCAAAGTTCAGCGAGCTCTCTCCAAAACTCAAAAACAGCACCTCAGGCAAAGGTGTTTTTGCAGCCCGGAGATTTGATTTGCCGCACGCCATAAGTTTTTCTATAACTAAAGGAACATCCGACCCATAAGCCACTCCCACCGGAATAGCAAACCGCACTTTACGATTGCTAAGGGTCCAATTGGTAACTTGATTATTGATCATATCGGCGTTGGGAATGATCATATCAGCGTGGTAGGGAGTCTGGACAATTGTAGCTCGAAGACCAATACTTTTAATTTCAGCCCACTTACCATCGAGTTCGATAATATCACCTTCCCTGACAGGTCGTTCAAAAAGGAGAATCAGTCCACTGACAAAATTGTTCACAACACCTTGCAGACCAAAGCCTATACCGACACCCAGTGCGCTCAGAATGATTGTAAGTTTTGTGAAATCGAGTCCGAGTGCCGATAATGCCAACAGGAAACCTATGAATATAATGACATAGTTAATCAACCTTCCAATTGAAACCCGAACACCCTTTTCAACTTTACTCGTGATAAGTACTTCATCCATAATCAATTTTTGGATAATTCCTGATACAAGAAGTGCTCCATAAAAGATGCCTGCTGAAATAATCACTAAGCCTATACTAATACGTTGGGACCCAATGTTGAAACCTAACGTTAACAACCCTTTCATCGCCTCATCCAAACTATCGTATACTCCCCATATCATAAGAATTGCCGGAATTAAAACCAGACCGCATATAGCGAAATCAATGAAGAATGCCACTCTGCGAATGATTATATCAGTATCCCTGTACAGCAGTTTAGATTGCCGGATTAGAGATGTTCGGAACAGCCATTCTATACCCCCGTGAATCAAGTACATGAACAAAACAAAGACAAGAACTGTTGTTGCCGAGCGTATATAAGCTTCAAACAAATATTTGGCCAAACCTTCTTTAACCCAAAGCTCCGAAATTATAATGACAGCAAAAAGCAAATACATCAAACGGAACAAAATGGTATAAAAACCGGACCCTTTAATACGTCTGCTTTTATTAGCCCACCGCACACATAAGAAAAAACCAACCACCGATGTTAAAACAATGTATATTCGGAAAAGGGGAATCGGTAGATTGACCACATCCATCAGTTTGGTGACATTTAAAAAAATTATTGCCCCATAGGCAAAATGCCTCTTCCAGGATGTTTTAATCAATACTCCTAAAAGACGGGCAAATGCTATCCCGCCAATGATCGTAAGTAACAGTTGCCACGTTTCCACAGCTCCTGAATATTCATAAAGCCATAGTGTAATTATGGTGCCTAAAAATATCCCCGCGGAAAAAGGACGAACAGCAAGAAAATGCCAGCGTTTTGATTCGTTCAATATTTCCCTATTTCGGTAAACGGCAATAATTACAACAAGTAAAAAGAAAACCTGAAGGAAAATAAGCCCGATATGACGTGAAAAAAACTGACTGCCAGGCCATGTGACTGCACTCAACCCTTTGGGCACCGCATGCCACAATTCACTTGAAAATCGGGAAAAATATTGAGAAGAAAACATCGGGGGAGATGTGCTGAACCGGACACTACGCTTTTCTCCTAATATAAGCTCGCCTAACTCGGTGGCAATACCGGTTCTTTTAGCCTGAATATTAAAAAATTTCGCCTGTAGCGTCAGCATAACTTCCAGTTTCCGGCTAATAAGATTCAATGCTGTGTCAATAGTATTATTTGCATTGGTGAAAGTCAATTTAACCTGTTCAAGCTCGCTACCCTCTTTGCTCAGGGAAGACTGCCATTCATTCCAATGTTTCTTCTCTGCCAGCCACTCTTTTCTCCAAGCGCCAACCTTACGAATAACTTTATCAAGGGGCCTGCTGATTTTTTCGAACAAATCATTTTCCAGCTCGATTGCATATTTGAGTTCAACAAGCTTATTGAACTTTAACTCTTTCGCATCTTTTAGCTTTTGTAATTGATCTGAAGGATCCTTCAGGTTCTTCTCAATTTCGGCATACCTTTTTTCAAGTTCTGAAATATCCAGTACATTTTTAACTTTATATTCAAGGAATGCCAAACGATCAGATAATTTTGCCGCTGAGGGTATGATCTTTCCAAGCTCCGGTACCGAAACAGTGATTTCCGGTTTATCCACCTGAGTTTTATCTTCTTGAGATTGCTGGTTGGCAAATACGTGACTTGATATCAGAAGCAGACCAATAGGCAGCACAGCTCCAAGGATTTTCTTTTTAAAATTTTTCATAAGATTTGTTAATTAAATTTTTTAGATGTTATATTATACTGTTGAATGTTTTTTTTTTCAATATATAATAGTGTCTGACCGAAAACCTCTTATTTTTGCATGCCGCCTATTTTGGAAGGCAGGATTTGAAGTGGTATGACACCATAAGAGGCGGCACCGGTATTCCGGTCGAAAATGCGAATTGAGGGGTTTTCGGTCAGGCACTATAACTATCAGGAAATACCCGGTTTTTTTATTTACGTCGCGTGGACGTCCCCGTCCGCGAACTTGCAACCGTTTATTTTCACGCATATAAGTATTTTCCTTGTTTGCGCAGCAGGAGCTACGCACGACGTTTTTTTCCTGAAATATTCCTATATTAGCTTTTGTATAAAAAATCGGGTGTCTTCTGAATTTAAATACTTTGATTTAGTCGCAGGAATTGGGTATAATTATATACATCATGACTAATCCCCTATCTAAAATATCCATTCTGCCGGAAGATGTGGCTAATAAAATCGCCGCAGGTGAAGTGGTTGAACGCCCTGCCGCTGTCATTAAAGAACTTGTTGAAAATTCCATCGACGCTGGCGCACGGAAAATCGTTGTCGAAATCAATGCCGGCGGACGACAATTGATGCGTGTTTCCGATGACGGTGATGGAATGTCGAAGGAGGATGCTGAACTTGCTATAAAACGACATGCAACAAGTAAAATTAAAACCGCAAGCGATATTGACGCGATAATGACTCTCGGCTTTCGCGGTGAAGCACTGCCAAGTATTGCCGCTGTTTCTCAATTCGAATTACTTACTTGTCATCGTGAATCAGGTAAAGCAACCAAAATTGAAGTTGACGGCGGAAAAAACATTCGCGCTTCAGACGCCGGCAGAGCGCACGGTACAACAATTACTGTCAAAAAATTATTTTATTGTGTCCCTGCCCGGGCAAAATTTTTAAAAACTACAGCGACTGAACTTAGTCACATCGGGAAATTTATTCATTCAGTTGCGCTTGCATGGCCGCGTGTAGGTTTTAAATATATTGTAGATAATAATCTTCATTTTGATCTTCCGCCACAGCAGGAAGATACAGATTTTATCATCGCGCTTAAGACAAGAATTATTCAATTAAGGGGGATCGACCTGGCAGAAGATTTAATTCCTGTTAAATATTCTCAGGATGATTATATTGTTACTGGTTTTATTTCCGCAATGAATCGCTCGGTTCTTACAAGACAGGAGTTTCATTTCTTCGTTAACAGCCGTCCTGTGAAATGTGCGTGGCTTTCATCGGTTGCTAAAAGAGCTTATGGTACTTTGCTTCCTGTTGATAGATTTCCTTACGTTTTTCTCTTTCTTCAAATTTCTCCCGGCGCTGTAGATGTAAACATTCATCCCGCAAAACGTGAAGTAAGATTCGGAAAAGAGTTTGCGGTTCAAAGCGCTATAAGCTCCGCAATTATGGAAACTCTGCAGGACAGCAACAAAGCTCCACGCGTAGAATTTTCCGGTGCGTCTGCGAAACAAGCTGCTGATATATCTGTTGGAGTTGGTAAAATCAAACAAGTTGAAAAGCCTAAATCTCCATGGTCAACAAGACTTAGTGTTGATGAATGGAAAAAACTTTACGGAGTTAAAACTGAAAAAGATGTTTTAGGTAATCCCGAAAATAAAAATCTCCCGGATGAACAAATACAACAGGAAGAAAAAACAACGGCTGAAATCACAAATCAAAATACACAAACTTTCAACGCTGATATTATTAAAGCGTCAGGGCAAATTTCAGAAGCGTACATTATCGCTCAAATCTCCGGCGCGAGAAACGGTATCGTTTTAATCGACCAACACGCTGCTCACGAAAGAATTAATTTCGATACGGTTGTTAAAACAATGGAAGCAGATGAAGCTCCCCAACAAGGTTTGCTAATGCCGGAAATTATTCATCTTTCACCGGAACAGTCTGCGATTATTAATGAAAGACTTCCGGAATTAAAAAAAGCAGGTTTCGGAATCGAATCTTTCGGGTCGGATACTTTTAAAATTGACGCGGTACCCGGATTTATAAGCTTAAACGCTCTTGACAGTTTATTCGTCGATCTCGCAAACGATTTTCTCGAAATCGGTAAATCAACCCGGGTTGAAGAAATAAGAAAAAGAATGGCACTTGTTCTTGTTTGCCGCACAAGCGTTAAATTTAATCAGAAACTTTCCCTTCAGGAAATGCAGGCATTGGTAGATCAGTTGATGATCACTTCTACCCCGTGGACATGCCCGCACGGTCGTCCGACTATGATAGTAATACCATTTGATGAATTGGAAAAAAGGTTTGGAAGAAAGTAGAGACGCAATATTTTGCCAAAAAATTCTCCTGCCGACCTCTTGACCGGCGAATGCCTGATTGTGTCGGTAGAGAAAAAAATTAATTTTATAAAAAAAGGTGAACCAACACCTCACCCCCAAAAAATCCATTGAACCCTTTCTGCAAATCGAAAAAAATATTATGAAAAAAATTATTATTTTTATTATATTATTAACTTTTGTTGCTAATCTAAGCTTCGCCATTACACAACCCCAATATGATTATTGGAACAGTAAACTTTCATCAAAAAAATTTTCAAATAATAAATCTACAAATGAATTAGCAAGAAAACCAATGAATGAATTTGAATGGCCGGAAGTTGTTTCAAAACAATATAAATCGCAATTGAGTTCACAAACAAAACAATTAAATGCAAATTTCAGAGCATTAAGTCGTTCATTACTTGATAAACTTGATGTTTACCACAAAGAAATAGAAGCATCAACTGACGAAGAATTTTCGTCAAAAATAATCCCTCTTATTGAATTACGAGATGAAATTGCAAAAAATCCCAGCTATGTAAATTATATACTCATGGATCATATAAACAGAATACTTGTTGTTAATACTTCTGAAAGATTAGTGAAAAGTATTCCACTGCCGGTAGGAATAGAAGAAGTTGCAAGCAATATTTGTAATTTCACAATGGATGTAGATATTATTAAAAACATTTTTGAAAAGGAAAATGCTCAAACTTATAATCTTAATACAACAAACTTACCCCAAAAAACAAAATATGAAAAATTATGGAATAAAATAGAGCCCGGAACAGATTATATATATCCAAAAAATTGTGGCTCTGCTATAAGTTATCAAATGATTGATTCTGATAATATTGAACTCGTTTCATGGCGTATGCTGATTACAGCACCATATATTGCTTCATTACCTTATGTACTTGAATATAGAAAAAAAGCAACCGATTATTCTCCTGATGATAAATTCCCGAAGATTTGTCAAACAATGTCTAAGAAGAATATAGTGTCTTTGCCTAAATTTGCGTTTGTCAAAGGATTTAGTATTCGTAGTCCTGCTTCTTTTGTTTCGTACACGATGCATTATATACGAAAGAATAAAATTAAAAAGCTCTTGGATTTTAATATGAGAAAAATGTTTGAAGATGTAGGTAAAAAATCATTATGAAAACACTTCATATTTGAATTCGCATCACAATTTAAATATTGCTTTTTATATTATTTTTTGGTACTATTTTTATATGGATACTAATATAAAAAATAAACTTATACAATTTAAATGTAAATATGCGACAGAAGGCTTTTTAATTATTGGCTTTTTTGGTTCGTGTGCACGAAATGACGATACATCGCAAAGTGATATAGATATCTTGTATAAATTAAACCACGTTTTTTATAAAAAATATCCGGGAATGAAAGCTTTTGGCAGAATTTATGATATCAAAAACGAAATGACTTGCGAATTTAAGCGATCAGTTGATATAGCCGATAAAGACTCATTAAATGAAATTGGAAATAAATTTATTTTACCACAAATGATTTATGTTTAGCGAATCAACAAAAGCCAAATTAGAGTTTCTTCTTAAAATAATTTCTGATATTGAATATATCATAAATAAGCATGATGGTGTAGCTCAGGCACTTGAAGACATTGAAGGTCATCATGCTATTATGATGTGTATGTTACAAATCGGCGAAACTTTACCTAAAATAAAAGAAGAAGAATTGTCTGAAATCTTGCCTATAAAATTAGCCTATAAAATGAGAAACATAATCGCTCATGACTATGCAGGAGTGAATCCTAATATCATCATATCAACGGTTGAAACAGATGTCCCAAAAGTGAAAAAAGCTATTTGTGATTTATTAAGTCAAAACTCTTAGATCAAATAAATGCCGCGATGAAAAAAACTCATATTGCAAAAGCTTAGTGTAATTCCTGTAGATGAGCCAAGAGTCCAAAAGCAATCATCGCTTTTTACAAGTTTCTCTGCGTCAAGTCAACTGGATGAACGGTTATCTAATTTGATACAACAAATGCATATTACACCCATGGCCGAACAAGATCACCCCGAAGAAATTCCGGTCTTGAAGCACGAACGAATAATGGAAAAATAAGTAAGAGAGGCCCAACAGAATCACTAAAAAATATCCGGGAATGAGAGCTTCGGCAAACAATTTGGTTACCTCATGGATTGGAATTAATACAAATAAATAACATGTCAGCATAACTACGCTTAGAATTAAAATCTTAATAGTTCTGCTGTAAATGGTTCTGCTTATATATTTTTTCTTTGGTTTTTAATGATTTTGTCCTAAATGATTTTGTTTTTTCTTATCCTGTAGATCATGTTTATCCTGTCTAATAATTTGTTCTTGATATTATTAACGCGATGTGTTATTATATTTATGTGATTAAATCATAATTGTAGATTATCATTAGGAAAATATCATCATGAAAACAAAAAAAATAACGCCTGTTCATCCGGGTGAAATTCTATCAGAAGAATTTTTGATTCCCATGAAATTATCACAGTATCGCGTTGCAAAAGAAATTAACGTTCCACCACGACGGATTAATGAAATCGTGCATGGAAAACGTTCAATTTCCGCAAATACCGCTTTGCGGCTTGGAAGATATTTTGGAATGTCAGCTCAATTCTGGTTGAACTTGCAGACACATTATGATATTGAAATAGAAAAAGAAAAACTATCTAAAAGGTTATACACAGAAGTTCGCGAATTACATCTCGCGGTATCTTAAATTTTAAAAATATTTATGAACACCATCGTAATTACAGGAACTAATACAGATATCGGTAAAACTTATGTCGCATGCGGAATTGTGCGGGAATTGAAAAACCGCGGGATGGACGTCGGCGTTTTTAAACCGTTTTGCTCAGGCAGCAGAGAAGATGCAGAAAAGCTTATCCTGGCGAGCGGTGTCAAAGACACAATTGAAGAAGTTAATCCATTTTACTTTGAACAGCCGCTTGCTCCTTATCACGCTTTAAAACTTGAAGGGAAAACTATAGACATAAAAAAATGTTTTGAGGCATTTGATATCCTCAAACATAGACACGATTTAATAATTGTTGAAGGCGCAGGCGGGATTATGGTGCCAATTATTGACACACCGAAAGGAATTTATTCTTTTCGCGATTTGTTTAGTGACCTCGCTTCTGATATAATAATTGTCGCTTCACGGGATTTAGGAACAATAAATCATTCGTGGCTCTCTGCAAAAATATGCGATGAAGCGGGACTAAATGTAGCAGGCTTTATTTTTAACGACACAAAACCCGTTGAGGAAAAAGAACCGGCAAGAAGCAATCCTGAAATTATTGAATACTGTTCAGGAAAACCCATTCTCGGAATTGTAAAATATAACGATAAAAAAACGCCGTGGGAAACCATTGCTGATAAAATATTAAAATAATACAAAAAAATTATGAGTGATTATCAAGCGCCAAAAAAGAAAAATGGATCGCGGGAAAAAAGTAGAGCTCTGTTTAAACTTTGTCCCCATTGCAAAAAAAAATCGAAAATGCTGGTCATTAAACAATCAAAAGAAGTGAATCGTGTAAGTGCGTTTTTACTTAAATTATTCTCGCCGGGCGGAACACAAATTAATCAACGGTATAAATGCCCGCGCTGCACGCATGAATTTAACGATATGTCTTTCGCCGAAGCGGCAATAGTTCCGATAATACTTATTGGTGTTGTTATTCTTTCGGTAGTTTTTTTTCTGGGCTTTGTGTTCTCTGTAGTAGCAAAATAATTTAGTTTGTTAAAAAGGAAAATAAAATCATGAATCGAAAACTATTTACTCTCATTTTATTACTATTGTTTACTTTCTCTTGGGCTAACTTATCCTACGCGGAAAAAAAGGCAGAAGAAGAAAAGGCTCCAAAAGAAGAAAAAAAAGTCCTTGTCTTTCGTGATGAATTTAAACGCGATACTCCTCAAGGGGCAATGAAAGGTTTAGTGGACGCCACAAAAGACAGGGATTATGAAAAAGCCGCTAAGTTTTTAGACATTAAGTATATTTATTATAACCAAGTGCCTGCTGAACTGGCTCGGGAATTAAAGGTCGTTTTCGATCAAAAATTATGGATCGATATTGATAATGTTAATAATACTCTCGAAGGAAGTTCTGATGACGGCCTGTCTGAAAATCAGGAACTTATCGGGGTTATTCATTCAGATCAAACCTCTTACGATATCATTCTTCAAAGAGATTTAGTTGATGACATTCCTATCTGGAGAATATCTCCTAAAACTGTCCGCGATATCCCAAAAATGTACAACCAGTTCGGACATGGGGTGTTGGGAAAATTTTTACCGCCCGTTCTGTTGGAAATAACTATATTTAAGGTTACGGCCGGTGAATGGATTAGTCTTATTATTATTTTTATTTTCAGTTTGATTGTATCCATCATTCTGACCAAGTTAATAATTTTTATTTTAAAAATATTTAAAATCAAAAGAACACTGAGTTTTTTCAATGCATTATTATGGCCTATACGCTGGT
Organism: Chlamydiota bacterium; assembly: GCA_030596365.1. GTDB lineage: Bacteria > Auribacterota > UBA3054 > UBA3054 > B51-G9 > B51-G9. The sequence continues at coordinate 12,459 of JAUVKG010000024.1, forward strand.
TGTTCGTTTTAATTATCGGCAGAAATCTTTTTAAAATAGTTGCCTATTCAGTTGAAGCAAAATCTATTTTGAAGATATCTACAATTCCGATCATTATTGCTGCCTGGCTTCTTTTCAATTTAATAGATTATCTTTTTGATATTTGGAGCAGCAATCAAAGAAAACAAGGCAAACGGGATATTATTGTTTTCTACGGCTTGTTTAAAAAAGCATTGAAATTATTGATCATATTTGTCGGCGCTACAATTTGGCTGGATAATTTAGGCTTTAAAGTGACTACTATTATCGCAGGTCTGGGAGTAGGAGGTATCGCTGTCGCTTTAGCTGCACAAAAATCTATCGAAGATATTTTGGGTGCAATGACTTTATTGGGTGCACGGCCGGTAGAGATAGGTGATTTTGTCAAATTCGGCGATAAGGTAGGCACAATTGAAGACATATCTCTTCGTTTAACTAAAGTCAGAACACTTGACCGGACGGTTGTAAATGTTCCAAACAGTATATTTGCTACATTACAGCTGGAAAATTACACCAGCAGGGATAAAATCAGATTCCACCCGAAAATTCATCTGTGTTATGAAACCACGTCTGATCAACTGCATTGTATTTTAGTTGAAATCCGTAAGATTCTTTCTTCTCATCCAAAAATTTTGGAAGAACCTTTGCGGGTACGTTTTGTGAAATTCGGAACTTATTCTCTGGAATGTGATATTTTTGCTTATGCTGACACAAAAGTATATAGCGAATATCTGGAAATTTCCGAGGAACTGAACTTCAGTATTATGAATGCTATTGAAAAAGCAGGCGCGCAATTAGCTATTCCGGCTCAGAATATTTATACACAATCAAGGGAATCTATTGATAAAGAATCGGTTGAACCGTCAGAGTGAAAAGTATAAAAAATGGAGTCTTACTATGTTTAAGAATTTGAATAGATATTTAATGATTCTATTCGGCGTTCCCGCCGTCCTGGCGATGATCAGTTTTGCCAAGACAAACGAGGAGTTTGTAAGACGGCCTTTGAAAGCGCAGGGACCTACCAAGATTTTCGTGGCAATGGGCCTGCTGGATGTTGACGAAATAAACAGCGCGAATCAGAGCTTTATTGCTAACATCTTCATACAAGTAAGGTGGTACGATCCACGGCTTGTGCACTCCGGCGAAGGCAGACGAGTTGTTCCATTGAACACCATCTGGCATCCGCAGCTTCTTTTTGTTAATCAGCAGAAAATTTGGCCGACATTCCCCGAAGTTGCGCATATCTCTCCCGGTGGAGAGGTAACATATCGGCAACGCATGTGGGGTCCCTTCTCCCAGCCTCTTGATGTTCGGACTTTTCCTTTCGACAAGCAGGATTTTGAGATTCGCGTTGCATGTGCCGATGCCGAAACCAACGAAGTGCAGTTTCTCCGTGACACGGGCACCACATCAGGTATTGCAGACAAATTCTCTTTGCCGGATTGGAAAATTCTGAAATGGGAAATCAATTTAAATCCCTATAAACCAATCGGATCGAACATGGGCACAGCCAGTTTTGCGCTTATTTTCTACGCCAAACGCCACGCATCTCATTATATATGGAAAGTCATTTTACCTCTGGTCCTGATCGTAATGATGTCTTGGGTTGTGTTCTGGATCGATCCCAGTGAATCAGGTGCTCAGATCGGTGTGGGAACCACATCGATGCTGACTTTGATCGCTTACCGTTTCATGATTGGTGACATGATGCCCACAGTTCCATATTTGACCCAGATTGACTATTTCATCCTGGGGTCTACAATTCTTGTCTTTGCAGCATTGTTGCAGGTGGTAATCACTTCCAGATTAGCAATAACGGAAAGATTAAAACTCGCAAGAAAAGTCGACAATTGGTGCCGCATTCTGTTTCCCACCGTATTCGCCTACATTATTTACCAGTCCCTGATTGCTTGAGTGGTTGTAGTAACTGCTACCTCATTGCTCATCTATACCTTGCTGGAGGGGGAAAGTGATTTAGGAGTTACTCAAAAAAGTAAGGCGCGGCTCCCAGCGCGTCATTATTAGCCAAAAGACATAATCAAAAATTTAATTTACCGAAAAAGTAC
>JAUVKG010000292.1 GCA_030596365.1 Chlamydiota bacterium
ACAATGAAAACCACTAATACCGGCATGGCTGTTACAATGGATATTGGTGATCCTGATGACATTCATCCTAAAAATAAAAAAGATGTCGGCTACCGGTTGGCTTTATGGGCTTTATCAAAAGACTATGGTTTTACAAACATAATTTTTTCCGGACCAATTTATAAAAAAATGAAAGTTGACGATAATGAAATTATTTTATCTTTCGATTATGCTGATGATTTGAAAACACGTGACGGAAAACAACCTTCACATTTTGAAATAGCGGGAAGTGATAAAAAATTCTATCCCGCATTTGCTGAAATTAAAGGTGAAAAAATTATTGTTTCAGCTGATAAAGTTAAAAAACCGGTTGCTGTTCGGTATGGCTGGATCGACATCGCGGAACAAAATTTATGTAACGGAGCCGGGCTGCCTGCGTCTTCTTTCAGAACTTACTAACCGGTTAACTGATTATTAAATAATTATTAACCGAATATCTGATTTTGGATTGCGGATCACGGATAACGGATAACGGATTATTGTATGTGGAGTGCAGAAATGTTGGAATTTTGCGATAGCGAAATTTCATTTTCTGCGCGGGCGCGCTGCGCCCGGAGAGTTTCGGGAAGCGACCGAAATACTTTGGATTAATGGATAGTAGCATAAGCTTCCAGCTTATGGATCGTTGGATTATTGGATTATGGGAGGTATGGGAAATATGGGAGTTATGGGCCCAGGCATGCGCCGGGTGCTTAGCAAATTATGGAAAAAAGGTCTTTTAAGTCCTTGTAGTCCTTAAAACTTTACCCGCCATCAACAGGTTACTAACGCGAAAACTGATTTAAGATTTTAGAAATAAACGCTCACTTTTCTTGTCAATTTTTTCTTCTCTTCTCCAAATTTTTCATTCGCCATATTTTATCTATCGAATCAGTATTTTTAGTGATTTTACAGCAATGGAAACTCACTAAAATAACATAAACCTATTTTAAAGAAAAGACAAAAAAATATGCAAATATTTGCTGTTCATTGACTTTTTATTGATTAAATGGTATAATGATATTAATATAGGCAACCGTAATCCGTAATCCGTAATCCGTGGTCCGTGGTCAGTAGTTGGTAGTTTTAGAACTTACCCGGCATTCGCCGGGAGCTTCGCGAACCCATTAGACCTTAGACCTTAGACCTTCAGACCTTTTGACCTTCAGACCTTCAGACCTTTTGACCTTCAGACCTTCAGACCCCCGCCCATGGCGGGGCAAGCTTTAGACTTAATATAATGAAAATTCTCACAATTTTATTTTTTATGAGCACAATCTCTTTTAACGCTTTGGCGCAGTTAAAACTGCCTGCCGTGATTTCTGATAATATGGTCTTGCAGCGCGAAATGAATGTTCCAATTTGGGGATGGGCAAAACCGAAAGCTAAAGTTACTGTTATATTCATGGGACAAACAAAATCTTCTGCCGCCAATGCAAAAGGATGCTGGAAAATCAAACTCGATCCTATTGCCGCAACAGACAAACCGCAAAAAATGCTGATTGAAAGCGGTAAAGACGTTGTCACGTTGAAAAATATCCTTGTTGGCGAAGTATGGGTTTGTTCCGGTCAGTCAAATATGGAATATCCGATTAATATGCTTAAAGACGCGAAAAAACATGTTGCAGGCGCCAATGATCCGAAAATACGATTCCTGGCAATCAATAAATTTAATTTTAAACCTTATGAACGCGATAACTGTGTTGGCAGCTGGTTGGAATGTTTGCCGAAATCAGCAAAAGAACGTACGGCAGTGGGTTATTACTTTGCACGTGAACTGCGCAAAAAACTAAATGTTCCAATCGGTTTGATAGAAGTTCATTTTGGAGGAACAGCCATTGAATCATGGACATCAGCAAAAGTTCTTAAAAAATGGCCTGAACTTCGGGAAAATCTGGCCGCTCTTGCAAAATATAATACTGAGAAGAAATATAATTCATTAAAAAAACGTGATAAAGTAAAATGGTTCAATGAACTTAAAAAATTCGATAAAGGATTTGCCGGAAATTGGATGGATGTGGACACATCTATCAAAGGATGGAAAAAAATTCAACTTCCCGCCGCGTGGAATTCTACAAAAGAATTGAAAGATTTTAAGGGAACAGTTTGGTTTCGTAAAGAAATTAAAATTCCGGCAAATTGGAAAAATAAAAAACTGATGGTTGATCTGGGAGTAATTGATGAATATGATATTGCCTGGTTAAACGGCAATAATATCGGGATGATGCAAATACCTTTCTTAGCATGGCTCCCCCGTCATTATGAAGTTGAAGGTTCAGATTATAAAGTCGGAAAAAACACCATTGTTGTGTGCGATTATAATCAAAATGCCGGTGGAGGATTGTTAAGCTCTAAAAATGATATACGAATTTTTCCTGTAGATGAGCCCGGGAAAGCAATCTCGCTCGCCGGTAAATGGTATTATAAAAAAGGTTATTCCGGAACAGAATTGCCTAAAGCGCCAATTCCTTTTTCAATGGGACATAATACTTTATCGGCTCTTTATAATTCTATGATAACTCCGGTAACTCCATTTGGCATTCGCGGTGTGCTTTGGTATCAGGGAGAATCAAATCAGTTGGCTCCCGATTCATATAAGGAAATGATGGAGGATATGATTAAAAGCTGGCGTGAAGAGTGGAATCAGGGAGATTTTCCTTTTTATTATGTCCAAATTGCTCCATACAATTATAATAATGGAGTTAATTCCGCTTTGCTGCGTGAAGCACAATTGCTTGCAATGGATATTACCAATACCGGCATGGCTGTTACTATGGATATTGGTGATCCTGATGATATTCATCCTAAAAATAAAAAAGATGTTGGTTATCGATTGGCTTTATTGGCTTTAGCAAAAAGTTATGATTTTGCAAACATAGTTTTTTCCGGACCGGTTTATAAAAAAATGGAAGTTGACGATAATGAAATTATATTGTCTTTCGATTATGATGATGATTTGAAAACACGTGACGGAAAAAAACCTTCACATTTTGAAATAGCGGGAAAAAATAAAAAATTCTATCCCGCATTTGCTGAAATTAAAGGTGAAAAAATTATTGTTTCAGTTGATAAAGTTAAAAAACCAATTGCTGTTCGGTATGGCTGGAGTGACATCGCGGAACCAAATTTATGTAACGGAGCCGGGCTGCCTGCGTCATCTTTCAGAACTTACTAACCGGTTAACTGATTATTAAATAATTATTAACCGAATATCTGATTTTGGATTGCGGATCACGGACCACGGATAACGGATAACGGATTATTGTATGTGGAGTGCAGAAATGTTGGAATTTTGCGATAGCGAAATTTCATTTACTGCGCGGGCGCGAAGCGACCGAAGAATTTCGAGAAGCGACCAAAATACTTTGGATTATTGGATTATTGGATTATGGGAGGTATGGGAAATATGGGAGTTATGGGCCCAGGCATGCGCCGGGTGCTTAGCAAATTATGGGAAAAAGTCTTTTAAGTCCTTGTAGTCCTTAAAACTTTACCCGGCATCCACAGGGCGCTAACGTGAAAACCGATGTAAGATTTTTGAAGTTGAACTACGAACTAAATAATAAAAAATGAAAAAAATAACAATTTTTACATTTATTTTTGGCTTTATTCTGATGTGCGGTACCGCCGGCGCTGCGCTGAATATGGACAATCTTACTACTCCTTATCCTCACTGGCATTACTTCGATTCGTCATTAATATCGTATGGAATTGGCTATAATCCATTTTATTTTTACGGCCCTTATAATAGTTCAGTAAATGACAGCGCAGGTCCGAATCGCGGTATCGGATCTGAAGGACGGCAAATGATGTACATGGATGGTGTAAACAAAGCGGTTTTTAAATATGATATGAAAGGCCTGGGTAATCAGGCTTGGTACGTTCTTCAGATTGACAATAATTGGTCGGTAGAATTTTCCACAAACCGTTATGATTGGACGACGGCAATTACAAATACCGCTCCTTATGATGATAATTCTCAGCAAAGTTCTTATTGGGTGTATAAACCATTAACAAATGAATCACCATATTTTTTTGATGTCTCATCTCTTATGCCAACCGATTATCTTTACGTGCGAATAGGCGATGCTTCGGAAAATAACGGTTGGGGTGCACGGGCATGGAACGCGCTGATTACAACGAGAGGGTATCCTTATTTTTACGCCGGCGGGAAAGAGCCGGTAGGTTTTGGCGGAAACGGCGACCAGCAGTGGCTTTATCGGAAGGACCAGACAAG
>JAUVKG010000376.1 GCA_030596365.1 Chlamydiota bacterium
GTTGGAATAAGCTCTTCCCACGCACATTCCGGGTCAGCGAGAATCATAGGAATTTCCGATTTCAAACCGTTATGCGCGATCCATAATTTTTTACGTTCCGCCATGACAGGCAGTTCAGCAATTTCTCTGGAACGCGCTGCAAGTTTCCTAATAAGTTCTTTGTCTTTTTCCGGGATGGAAGAAGGAACAGGCGCGTTCATATTCATTTCTTTTCTTAGTAATATTGGGTTCCACATAATTTCCTCCTTGGTTATAAGTGTCAGGTGTCAGGACATTTCAAACTCCCCTCCTTACCAAGGAGGGGTGCCCGCAGGGCGGGGTGGTTCTCCATTAATCCATCATTCCATTAATCCATCATTCCATTCTTTATTATCGCTGCAGCGTTAATAGCACTTTCCCATGGACGGCATCGGCAATTCGCTTTTTTAAATTTATCGTTTTCATCATAATATTCTGTCCAGGCGCCCACATCGTCTAGCATTTCAATCATCCGTTGTTTTGTTTTTTCCGCTGCCGGATGATTAATTTCCGAAAGCGCGTAAAGCAAGAAACCGGGATCATAACCTACACAACCTTTTCCCCCTGGAATAGTCGGGATATGCCCGTTTGGATAAGCCTGTTCCAAAACGTGATTAACCACTTCTGTTAATTCTTCTTTTGAAAGAATGTCACTTTCAATGAATGGCGGCAAAAGTGAAACAGAATTCACTTCGAGTTTTCCGGGTGATTCCGGTGGAAGACTTATTTTCCCAAAACATAGCGGGCACTGATATCGTCCGTTTTCAGTACGCTGCGTCCAACCGAACCACGGGCATTGATTTTCGCAAATTCCATGTCTGAACCGCTGCGGAGTAATATATTTTTCTCTTTCAGGCGCATTGGCGTAGATTTTATTTTTATCAAAGAAAAGCTGCCGCCAGGATCTTCTTGTCTCGTCAATTATCTTTAACTGTTCATCTGCATAATCTTTTTCCCAAAGACTATTTTCAAGTGACCAATCAGCAAACCATTTTCCTCCTTCAATAAATACCAAAGTAGAATCAGCAGAACCATGCAGCAAACCGGAACGCGGAAAAAAACCGCCCGCGACATAAGTTTCATCACCGTTAAAAGGAAGCGAACCTCCGGCAAGATGTTTGAGCTGTGCGTTCCAGCACCACTCAAGCATCGGTAAAAGAGTTTCTATAAATTCTGAATCGCCGGTTTTGTTGAAATAGTCCCGCGCCTGAAGGATAATATAACCTGTTTGTTCCACGTCATCATTTTCATGAACATGTCGCACGCAATCGGTTCCCATAGATTCCGCATTATGCAAATTTCCGAATGTATTAAATTTGTCTATACGAAATTGCAGAGCTTGTTTTGCTTCTTCAACCATGCCAAGTGCAAGCATGCCTTTTGCCACGCCGTACTGGTCGCGAACATAAGCAAGCGGGTAATAATGTCCTGCCATAGCACCGCCATCGTCAGATTGTTGAGCTTTGATGAGAGTTGCAACACCATCAATAATATTTTTATCTTTATCGGAAAGTTTACCAAAAGAGTCGGTAAGTTTTTCACGTTTTTCAGTAAAACTATTCCAATACTTTCTTGTTTGATTTAGAAACTGGAGGGACGGTGTCCCCACCGTCCTAATATTTTCAGCAGCAACTTTTTCAGCAATCGGCAGTCCTGTTGCAAAACAGTTATCCCCTACTATAGCCAGCGAACTTTTTCCCGGCAAACATTTGAAAATCAAATTCCCGTCTTTATCTTTTGTGATTTCACAATTCCCTGAAGGAATAATCCAGTGGAAAGCCATTAATGTTGTAGGATAATGAAAAATGTCCCCGCCTGCGTGAGTTATTAGCAAGTACACCGCTTGGACCCCAAGCGGATTTTGTTTAACCACCCGATTCGGGTCGAAGCGGGATACTTCAATAAACGAACTTCCGGGATGCGGTGTGATTATAAAGGACGCTGAGGACAGCGTCCCTCCATTGCACGGAATTTCCGCTCCGGCGCATTTCAGATCCAATCCGCGATTCTTATTGGAGTCCACAGCTCTTGACCGGAGAATGCCTGGTTTAGCGTGATAAATCGCGGACGGGGACGTCCGCGCAACGTTAAAACATCTGAAATAAGTTGGAGTTTTTGAATCAATAAATTCTGAAAAATTCAGTATTTCTCCTTCGTCACCGCAAACAGAATGATTCCATATCGCGGTTCCGGGTTCACGTTTGATCTCGTCAGTAATTTCTTCGTCACACAAAGTTTCTATGGTTAAAATATTCGGCGAACTGTAAGGCGGTCCAAAAAAATTAATGAGATTTGGTCCTTGTCCGTAAGCGACAATTTTGCCATTGCCGACAGCATGAACAGCACCGCTATCTTCAGTCTTATTATTCCAGGTTCTTATTTTATTTGACATATTTTTTATGGACCTAATGGACATTATGGACACGATGGACCGAATGAACACGTTTACAACCGACAACTTGTCCCGAGAGCCCATTATTACTTCGGGCTGCTCGTGGAAAAAATGTCGATTGAAAATTTGGTTGTTTTATATAATTCATTATCATTTTGCCTGTAGGGCAAATTCATCGTAGCCCCGGGTAGCGCCCGGGGTATTGTGTAATTGCAATTACGTTCCCTGTAGGGGAACCTCAATATTTAACAGTAACATCAATTTTATTTACAGGTTTGTCATCCCCTTTTACGTATCCGAAAATATTTTCCCCAACTTTGAAAAGATTTACTTTAAAGGTCGCCGAGGACGGCGACCCTCCATATGCTGTCAACTTTTTTGTATCAGACGGGAACGGAACGAAACGCATTTCTTTTATTTTTATCGGATCTGTTGATTCAAATTTTAATCGATAGCCATCTTTTTCACGACTGTAGCTCATATTTACAGTAGTCAATTTTTCTTCTGAAAGAACCGGATATTTTTCGACTTCAATTGAATTCCAACCAGCAGGCAATCGCGGCAGAATTTTCAATCCGTCATCATTTTCCATGTCATCAATTCCCAATAAAAGCCGACCACATTTTACAATTTCCGCCTGTTGAATAGAATTTCCAAGGTCACCGTTGCGAAACCAGAATCTTCCTGACGGATGATTGATAACACCTTCCGGTACAATATAATTATGGTCGGTATGATGATAACAAACAGCTCCGGCTTTTTCGAGATAACCTGCCATATCTTCGGATTCATCCAGCAAAATCGCGGTTTGAGTTATAAACGCCTGACCGTAACCCATTTGGCGGCCC
>JAUVKG010000114.1 GCA_030596365.1 Chlamydiota bacterium
TGCCGCCGAACTTTATTGCAAAAAAATAGAAAAATGCAGTAAAAGTTTCAGATTCAGATTACGTTATTATATGAAAAGATTTGAACATATTCTTGATAAAATTGATGATAAAACTTTGAAAAAATATAGAGATGTTCTCGAAATTAAGGTTAACGCTTATAAACCGATATCAGATGCAGATAATTCGTATCACGGACTTATTGAAGGGATGAAATCAAAAATCAAAGAACTTGACACGGCGCATCCCGAATGGAAAACAAAAGAAAAAAATGACAAAATCAAAAAATGAAAATAAAATAAGCGAGTATGAAAAAATCCTGAAGTTGGTTAACTCTTTTAATTCCTCTGAGAATCTTACTAAAAAACAAAAGGAGCAAAGAGTTAAATATTTCAACATATGGAATAATCCGTCAATAAGAGGCATTACAGGCAATCCATACGATTCTCCCGCGTATTGTGAGTTTAACAGTCCCGTCCTTTCGACCGAAGAAATAGAATGTATTATACAAAGCACCGAAGATTTGGATGCGCTTTGCGAAATCGCAATGTCATTTGACTGCGGTGACGAAACAATAAGAGACATTCACGCGGCAAAAAAGATTTATGAATATATTCGGGAAAAAGCAAAAAATATTAGTGATATGAAAGAATATTTGTGGATAAACATTCATTTGGGGGAACTGCTGGCATTGCCGATTAAATTTGATAATCCTAAAAAAGCAATGCCGTATTTCCAGGAAAATTATGATTTAATTATGAATAATTCAGCAGAAAAACTGGAAATTCCTGATGCTGATTATGGCAGCCTTCGTTATTGGTCGGCTATGTGTGTAGCATTTTGTTATGAAAGTTTCGGACAACAAGAAAAAGCGGATAAAATATACAAATCTGTTACGAGGGATTTGCCGAAGGGCATAGATTTATATGCTGCATTTATTCGTATTGTTAATAAAGCCAGAAGTATTGTTTCGCCAAAGCCTGAACAACTTGAAAAAATTGCAGATCAGTTAGAAAAAGCTGTTAAAGAGACATTAAAACGCAATGGCGGCAATAAGGGGCAGGGGTTTGCAAAATTTGAAAATCAACCTAAAAATTGGCGTGAGCGTGCGAGAATATTAAGAGAACAAGAAAACAGATAAAATATTAATATTTTTTAAAGCAGCAACGAAGTAACACTGTACTCATGTTCATATTTGATTTTTAATTGTTTTGTCAATAAATTTAATTAGTCGAGTGTAAGATTAAGTTTCTCTTTTCTAAATTTTCGTGATTTATCCCTCTAAAAAATCCATTAATCCATAAATACCTTGATTTTTATCCTGTCCACAATCATAATTACCTTGATTTTTATCCCGGTTTATTTATTGCCGTTTATTGAATTGAGTTAATAATTAGTGATATTTGCAGTACGATTTATTTGCAGTACGATTAAATATTAATATTTTTTAAAGCAAAATAATTAAATTAAAGTGCGCTTTAAATTTAAATTTTCTTTGGTGTTCTTATGTTTCTTATCCACGAGCGCCTTTGGCCTCGGGACAAGTTGTGGTTAAATTTGCATTTTGTGTTTAGAAGTTACCGAATACGAACCACTGACTACTGACCACGGATCACGGATTCTGCCCATTCAACAGCGTTTTTAACATTTTCTTCAGTTTTTCTTTTCAAAGGATCCCGGAAATCAATTTGACCGATAAAATCATTTTCTCCCAAAGCGATTTTCATTTTCTCAATCGTTTTGCCTTTTCCACCTCCATGGCAGCAAAATAAAGCGATTCTTTTATTTGAAATATTGCAAGTAGAGAAAAAAGTTTTTAATGGGGGAGCCGGTCCCCATGCCCAAACGGGCGTACCGATAAAAATAATATCATAATCATCAGGATTTTTATCTAAAGGCAGTAAATCGGGTTTTTCGTTCATCATTGCCTGTTTTCCACCCCAGAAAAATTTCATAAAGCTTTTGGTTTTTATTTCCTGTTCCGGTTTTAGTTCAAGAATATCTGCGTCAATTGTCTTGGCAATATTTTTCGCGATGAGTTTTGTATTTCCTTCAAAAGAATAAAAAATTATTAGTTTTTTCATTGTGTCACTTTGTTTGGATAAAATTAAAATCGGAGATTTAAATTTATAGCGCCTTTGGCGTTAGCGAACACCGGATGCCGGATACTGGATACTGGATACTGTCCCGCATACGCTCCGAAACTCTCCGGGCGCTTCGCGAATACCATCTCGAGGTGCTTGCGTTCACGGGATTCGCGCTAAAGCGCGACCACGGATCACGGACCACGGACTACGGATTACGGACCCCGCCGTTCTCCCTCATCCATTTTCTTATTTCACGTTCGTTGTGCTGAATGGTGATAGTTTTTCCACCTGCAACAAAAACAGAGCCGGGTTTCAGTCCTTTTGGCTTTGTTACATGCTTTTTTAATGTGTAAGTTACATCTTCGAGACTGCCGTCACGAACTTTTGATAAATACGCGCAAATTTTAGCGGCTTCAATCAAAGTCTGTTTAGGAAACTCTTTGCCGCGCTGTGCTCTAATAACTACATGAGCACCCGGCCGATTACGTGTATGCAGCCACATATCATGTCCGTTTGCTACGCGAACAGTTAAGATATCATTATCTTTAGCGGATTTACCTGCGAGGATAGTAAAATCATCTGAGCTGATAAAATTTCTGATTTTTTCAACCGGCCCCGGCATCCGCGGGGCATGCTTTTTTGGACGCTCTTTTTGCGGGGATTTCTTTTGAGGAAGCAGTTTCTTTAAATCACTAACGTCAAAAAGATCCGATTGTAACTCGCATTTTTTGTTGATTATCTCCAACTCTGCATGTGTAATTTCAATCCTTTGGATTATTTGCTCTCGTCCGCGTTCAAGTTTTTTTGCTTTCTTAAAATATTTCGCAACATTTTCCTGAGGTTTTTTTATCGGTTCGAGCGTGATGTCGATTTCCACATTTTCTTCAGAGAAATAATCTTTGATTTTTACAGATGACATTCCGCGTTTCAGAAGATGGTAATTTGCTTTCAGCAATTCGCCTTTCTTTTTAAATTCTTCAACGCGTTCGGTTTCTTTCAATTCTCTTTCAATTTTTTCCAATCGCTTATTTAATTTTTTCTTTTCTTTAGTAAGATAGCGCTCAACTTCATTTTTTACACTTTCATATTCCGCGATGTTCAGTTTTTCAATAAGTTCATTGGCGGGAAGAATATTTATTTCCGTTTCGCTATGGGAAATTGCTTTGGAGAAATCATAATCATTGTCTGTTCTGAAAAACTTTCCCGGATGCCATGCCACGGCGATTTTTTTGTCGGTAGTTACTACAATCGCGTTTCCTGTTCCACCAAAAAAATGAATGTCACAAGTCAAATCGTTATCAAACGAAAGCGAAATAATGTTCCCGTTTTTTTGAATTTTTGTTAGTTTGTTTTCCTGTAATTTATGCAAAAACGGACCCAACCAATCAGCAGTTGAATATTCACGCTGCGGAGATGCAGAAGAAAAAGTTACAGCGCGAAAATCTGAATTTGGCGCGAAATACAGATATTTCACTTCTTTGCCGTTATCGAGTCTGAAAATAATTGACATATCAGCTATATGTCCGATTTTCTGAACAGTTGCAGGCAGGAAGGAATTTATATTATCGAGAAGTTTTATCATTATTAGTAGAAGCTGATTATTTTATTTTGTAAAAAATACCAAAATTTTATTATTGCCACTAAGACACTAAGGCACTAAGTTATTTTATTAGTCGAAAATCGACCTCGGTATGAACCACGCTTGATCGCGCCGGGAGCGTTACTTCGTTGTGCGGGGCGCTTACGCGAAGGTCAAAAGTCGGACAAACCACTCACTACTTGACCACTCACTACATAATATTAGCATAAATTCACAAAAAAAGTCAAGTTGTTTGCAGGTGAAAACTTCGCTAATCGGTCGTTTTGTCCCGGTATTCGCGGGGATGCAGGTCGGAATTTTTTTTGACACGATGGACATAATGGACCCAATGGACCCAATGGACACAATGGACACGATGGACGCTTTCCATCCATTATTCCATCATTCCACTACTCCATCACTCCATCTAAGAAAATACTCCTAATAATTTCGGTTGCTTTGCACCCGCGCAGTAAATGAATTTTCTCTCACAAGAAAATCCTTTATTCCTGCACTCCATATCCTCCCTTGCGCACGAAGGCGTGATTTAGTACAATAATCTTCTACTAACGAATTATTTATTTTATGAGGAAAAAAATGACTATTAGAGATATTATGGAAAAATGTGACGCGGAACTCGTTACGGGTGAGGAATTGCTTGATAGAGAAATCAAAGCGGTTTGTGCGTCTGATCTGTTAAGTGATGTACTTGCTACCGAGAAGCAGGATTTTATGTTAATTACCGGCTTGTGTACACCACAGGTTGTACGAACGGCGGAACTGATGGGCAGTCTCGGTGTAATGTATGTTCGTCATAAATATCCTTTACAAGAGGCGATTGGGATGGCAAAAGTGCATGAAGTGCCGCTTATATGCACTAAGGATGATCTTTTTGAAACATGCTGCAAGCTTGCCGGTTGCGGACTTGAGCAATTTTGATTATATGCTACTCAAAAATAATTAATAATCCGGTAATCCAATAATCCAATAATCCAAGACACGCTAAAGCGTGGACTCCAACAATCTAATTACCCTATGAGCGATGCAATTTCATTAGGCACAGCAAAGACGAAGCAGCAGGATATTTCAATCATAAGCGAGTTAATGTATCAATTGAAAGTTCGTGATGTGATGACTAAAAATGTCCACACAGTTGCTCCGGAAAATACTTTGAGGGAAGTTCAAGCGGTAATGCGCGATAATAAAATATCCGGTGTGCCGGTGGCATCAGACGGAAAACTTGTTGGAATAATAAGCCTGGACGATATTATCCGCGCGCTGGATTTCGGTGAAATGGATTCTACAGCTGAAGATAAAATGACCCGGGAAGTACAAACTGTCGGAGTTGGAGTTTCTGTTATAAAAGCAATTGATGAAATGGAACAATGCGGTTTCGGACGCCTGCCGGTCATAGACAGAGATCATTATCTTGTAGGAATAGTAACCCACTGGGATGTTGTAAAAAAATTGATTTTCCTATTGCAGGATGTTGTGTTAAAAGCCGAAGCACGGGAAAGAAGTCTCGCCGATGCAACTCCAGCGCCGGCAAATGAAGTTGAGGGTGCGACTTATGAATTTGATGTTTGTAAAGATGATTTTGAAAATGCCGGAATTGCAGCCAGTACGGTTAAGAAGCAATTACAGAAGATGGAAGTTTCCCCGGCTGTAATCAGGCGTATCGCGGTAGCGATGTACGAGACAGAAATAAATATAATTATTCACTCGCTTGGCGGAAAAATGACGGCGGAAATTTTTCCTGATCGCGTTCGGGTAATTTCAAAAGACGAAGGACCCGGTATTGCAAATGTGGAAAAAGCATTAACGGAAGGATTTTCCACCGCATCGGCTAAAGCGCGTGAAATGGGTTTTGGAGCCGGAATGGGGTTACCAAACATCAAACGCTGCGTTGATGATTTTAAGATAGAATCCGCTGCCGGTGAATCAACAACAATAACCTTTGGTGTTAAATTCAATATTTAATTGCCTAAACCGGAATGAACAAAACCAATTCTAATAGCGAAGCTTCACAAACCGAACATGCTTTATCGGCAGAGGAAGTTCTTGACAGTTCAATCCAATTTTTAAAAGGTGTTGGTCCTAAAAGAGCTTCTACATTAAAAAAATGTGGTGTTAATACTGTTTGGGATGCTCTTAATTATTTTCCTTATCGCCACGAAGACAGGCGAAAAATAATCCATATCAGAGATGTTGAAAACGGAGAATTCGCTACCGTTTATGGTTTGGTCGACACCATCGCTTCAAGAAAAATGAGGAACAGAAAAACCCTCGTTCAAGTAAGCATCAAAGACGCTTCCGGAATTATTTACGGAGTTTGGTTTAACCAGCGATGGATGAAAGACAAGTTCAAGAAAGGTCAGAAAGTTTTATTCAGCGGTAAAGTTCAGACATCTCCTTCCACACAAATAAGTAATCCTGCTGTCGAGATACTTCCCGAAGATTTTTTTCCTGAAGATTATGAAGGAACGTTAATTCCTATTTACCGGTTGACTGAAGAAATTAATGCTCTTGCTATGAGGAAAGTTATTCAAGCTGCTTTGGAACGCGGCCTTCTTTATGTTGAAGAGTATTTACCTGAAAAAGTATTGAAGCAATTTTCAATTATGCCTTTGCGGGAAGCTTATAAAATAATTCATTCTTACGATTATCCCGCGGAAGAACTCACCGAACAAAGTATTGCTATTGCGCGACGGCGTATAGTAATTGATGAATTTTTTGTTATTGCTATGGGGCTTCTTATGAAACGCAGAAGGACCGAGCAGCTACCTTATCTTATTCATCATAAAAAGCCCGGAAGGCTTGTGAAGGATTTCATTAAAAATTTGAGTTTTATTCTTACAGATGCGCAAAAAAAAGTGCTGAAAGAAATATTCGATGACCTTGTTAAAAATAAGCCGATGAATAGATTGCTGCAGGGAGATGTCGGCAGCGGGAAAACAATCGTCGCGTTAATTGCAATGCTGGCGACTGTTGACGGTGGATATCAGGCCGCTATAATGGCGCCAACAGAAGTTCTCGCGCGTCAGCATTTCAAAACGATCAGCGATCAACTTCGCGGAACAAGGGTTAAAATTAATGTTCTTACCGGCAGTACTAAAGCGAAAGCAAAGCGGGAAATTCTTGAATCTCTTGCCGAAGGCGACCCGCAAATAATTATAGGTACACATGCACTGATACAAAGTAAAGTACAAATTCCTAAACTTGGTCTCGCGGTAATTGACGAACAACACAAATTCGGAGTTATGCAGCGAAATCAATTGCGGGGAGAAACGAACCAGATAGATGTTCTCGTAATGACAGCGACACCGATACCGCGAAGTCTTGCTTTAACAGTGTATGGTGATTTAACGATTTCAACGATAGATGAACTTCCGAAGGGCAGAATTCCAATAAAGACATATGTAATTCGCCCTGAAAGATTATCGCGTGTGTGGGAATTCATTCGAAAGCAGGTTAATCAGGGAAGACAGGCATACATAGTGTATCCGTTAATAGATGAATCTGATAAAATGCCTTTGAAGCCGGCTGTAGCGATGTATGAAAAACTGAAAGATGAAATTTTTCCGGAATTAAAAGTCGGTCTTGTTCATGGTCGCGTAAAAGCAGATAAAAAAGAAACTGTTATGGATCTTTTTCGCGAGGGGAAAATAGATATCCTCGTTTCAACAACAGTAATTGAGGTAGGTATAGATGTACCAAACGCAACGGTTATGGTTATTGAAGAAGCTCATCGCTTTGGACTCGCACAGTTGCACCAGCTCCGGGGAAGGATTGGAAGGGGTGGTGAAACATCGTATTGTGTACTTGTGAATAATGAGAAGGACGATCAGCCTATCTGGGAAAAATACAAGAAAAATAAATATCCTGTGCAGCAAGAATTAATTGAAACAACTTCAAACTCACGCCTGGCAATAATGGCAGAAACGAATGACGGTTTTAGAATCGCTGAAGAAGATTTGAAAATTCGCGGCCCGGGAGAATTTTTTGGAATTGAGCAGACAGGAGTTCCGGCGTTAAAAATTGCAAATTTAATTGGCGATGAAGAAGAATTAAGATTATCCCGCCATATTGCGGATACATTGTATCAGTATCGCGATACACTAAAACCGGAAACGCGTGAAAAAATCCGGAATAGATTATTCAGGGCGTTTGGGAAAACTATTCGCGGCGTAGATGCGGGATGAAATCCGTGATCCGTGGTCCGTGATCCGTGGCCCGTAATCTGTAATCGGTAGCCCGGAGAGTTTCGGTCGAAATTTAGACTTTATTAAACTTGAAAATTGAGAATTGAGAGTTCGAAGTTGAGACTTATATTTTAATAACAAAATGAAGTTCCAATATCGAATTTTCA
>JAUVKG010000411.1 GCA_030596365.1 Chlamydiota bacterium
ACCCATAATGCTTTAAAACTATCCGAGTAACCGGCACGAATATGTGCAAGCGGTTCTTCAGGCAAAATTGCTCTCGCACCCGCATCAAGAGATTGTCCGACCATTTCTTCAAGATAACTTGTCCAACCGGTTGTTGGCACCATATATGGTCGAACACCCGCACAAACAATTATATTTCCGGCTGCATCGTGTTCGCAATCATTTGTGTGAGTTTGTCCATCCCAACCACCTTGCCAATAAATATTACCTGAATCAGAGTCTGCGAAGAACATTCTTCCAACATTAAAACCATGGTTTTCCCATGATTGTATTGCAGGCTGCAGAGAAGCCGGGTCGTTGCCATGACGATGAATAATCATTGAATCAACAGGAATATCCACTTTTGGATCGTAAAACATGTTGATTTGGAAAATTGTTTTTGCATGCATGAACTCTGAAGTATTTACACCTTCAATAGAAATTCCTTTCATCTGCCCGCCCCAGCCATCACTTGGCTTGGAGTCTCCCATTTTCAAGAAGAAAACGTTGCTGAATCCATCAAAAACCGGAGCGACAAGATTAGCAATTCCTGATTGAGCGCCAAATCCGGTTGCCTCGCCTGTAAAAGGATAAAAGGTCAATGTTTCAGCGGCCCTATAGTCAGCAGGAGCAATAAAAAGATTAACCCAATCCACTCCATTTGAAGAACCTTGAAATAAATATTCATTCTGAGTATTTATTGTAATAGATGATAAATTAGTAGCTTCCGCACTAAAATTAAATCTATAAGTAGCAAAATTGTTATTGTCAGTAAAGCGAAATCCCCACGCGCTTTTGAAAACGGAATTATAATTTTGCCAAAGGAAAGCGGCTTCTATTTCATCCATAGCAACGAAACTTTCTCCAATCGCGGGAATTTGCTGAGCGATCCATAGACTTCTTAAACTACCGCCCCAACCGGTTCCGGTAACAGCATCACTCATTCTAAAATATATAACATTATCAGATAATTGCGAAAGAAGAGGTTTTAAATTAATTCCGATTTTCTGTTGAGTATCTGCAGTATTAATAGATTGTGTAGAGTAGAAAATTGATGAAAAATCCCAGTCTTTTGAAATCTCTACTTTGTATTGTTGAGATACGTAAGCTATTAATTCGCAGTTATCATTATCATCAGGAAGATCAAATTTGTAAACATAACTTTTAGTTCCATCAGCATATCGTCCATTAGAAGTTCTATCGGAAGTAGAGCCTTTTAAAAATAAAAATTGCTGGTCACCGGGATAATCCTGAGCGTCAGGTTCGCCGCCGCCTCCATAAAAATTCGGATAACCGTTTTCCGTTATCAATGCATTCAATGCGCGCGCGCCGGAACTACTTCCTGTAGTATTGTCACTAATTTTAACATACAAATATGTTGCAGGTAAAAAAGAAGAGAGATCAATTGTGTAAGGGGACATATTTTTTGCGGGACCTTTATCTGTCCAACTGAAATTACCTACCGCGGTAAGAACGGTTGTCCAATTAACATTATCATTAGACATTTCGACTTTAAAATCCCCGTCTATCTGCAGAATATACCAGCCTTTTGAGGAAAGTGAGCTGACATCATATCTATAAACTCCATTAGCACTGCTATCATATTTCATACCGTTGCGTTGGGAAGAATCTATACCTCGATTACACAGTAAAGTACCCGGATCAACTGATACACCGGCACCTGAGAAAGCAAAGGGAGTAGTGCCAAGATTACCGAGAGAGTTATCAAAGTAATGCCATACGGGATATTGAGTATTATAATTGAACTGATTTTGAGCAGTTGCAGTATTAGCACTGAATAACAATAAAGTTATTGCGAATATTCCACAGATGAGTTTAAATATTTTCATTTTTTTGTTTGTTAATATTTTCGGGGATTAATGTATTATTATTACATAATGCCTGAATGAAAACTCCTTTTTGTATAGGGTTTCATTCAGGCATTACATAGCATTCAATTTAAATGCTATTATATTATATCATTATAGCACAGAATTGAATAAAAGTCAAATAACAGCAAAAATTTGCATTGAAGAATTTGTTAATTGAGGAATTGCAGAATTTGGGATTTGTTGCGGAAAATTCTGTTGCTATCGCAACAGCGCAGTAAATGCCGCTTTGAGTTTCATTATGGTTTTGACGCGGCAGTATTCCTGCACTCCAAACCGCCGCTTACCCACTCATTTTTACACAGAGCCAATAATATATATGGTCATTTAATTTGATTACTTGAATTTGAAATGTTTACAACACGTGACTGAATATTTGTCGCTTTAAAAAAAATATCGGACCGTGTATTTAGATTTAAAAGTTTTTCATACTTCCGAAAACCATTCCCTAGAAAAACGCAGTTTAGAAGAGGCTTATGTTTAACCTTAACCCACTTATCATTATAGCGAACCCGGGTATAATCGGCAGCGCTCTGGACATATACTGTTTTCCATTCAGATTTTAAGATACCAAGATTTTTAGTTTCTATTTTAGTTTTTAGCTGAAGATTATGGTTTTCAGTTACATAGAGCCACGCAGGATCATTGGCGTCACCTATTGTAAGTAATACACGGTTATAATTATTATGAACACTATTCTTTTTTTTCGGTTTCATTTTTCCGGTTTCATTTTTATGTTTTTTATCCCGGACTCTTTTTAAACATATTGTATCGAATTTAAGCTCTAATCTATCTCCAAGCGAACGATTATTTGCAGGAAC
>JAUVKG010000002.1 GCA_030596365.1 Chlamydiota bacterium
TTTCTTAAATGAAAGTGTTTTAGGTCTTAACTTACTTTTAATATTTCTTTTCACAACCATCCTCTTGTCCAATTTTTGCATTTTCTTCATTTTTGGAGGTGGAGGAGGAATATTAACCGGGATATTTTTTGGTTTAACAACCGGCTTGGGCTGCTCAATTTTTTTCTTTTTAGGTTTTCTGAAAACACTTTTAAGAGCATCACGCATTGTTTCCGAACTTGAAACAATAACGAAAGCCATAGCCACAGCAATAATAGCGTGAATAAGGATTGATGCGCCGAGAGCTTCTGACTGGCGAACAACATTATATCTTTTTTTTATAAAATTTTTCCAGCTCATAATTTATTCAAAAACGCTTGCGTCCGATGGAAATGATATTTGATCAATGCCCGCATAAGAGCAGGCGTTAAGAACAGAAATAACACGCTGATGTTTTGTGTCGCGCTGACCACGAATAACAACCGGCTGTTCGGGGTAAGCTTGTTTCAGATCATAAAGAATAGTTTTCAACTCCGGTAAATCAATTGATTTAGCTGAATCACTTGGTTGACCATTCCAATAAACTTCCCCAGTCGGGAAGATATCTACCACAACTTCTTCAGGTGAATCAAGTTGTTGTTCTTTTTTCGCTTCGTTATCAACAGGAATAGCGACTTTAAGTTCCGATTCGTCTTGAATCAAACTAGCCGAGACGATGAAATAAATAAGCAGCAGGAAGACAATATCCACCATACTTGACAGATTCATTTCAATAGTATCTTCATCTCTACACCCTCGAAAAGCCATGATTTGTTAATAGTTAATTGTTAATTGTTAATCGTTAATTTTACCACGCAATTCGCGTGGCGTTAATTTTTATTATTTAATGATTTAACGATTTGATGATTTTGCGATTTTATTTCAATCGTTTTAATCATTTCAATCGTTTCAATCGTTTCAATCGTAACTAATACTGCTCTTTCTGCTCTGCTTCCTGGAATGCGGCGAAAGAGACATTCCACAATCCCGCCTCAGCGCAAGAGCGCATAATTCTCATCATTCTTCCATAATGCGCTTGTTTATCCCCTCGAATAAAGATTTTTTTCTCATCTTTATCTGATGATTCGGCAACTTTGCGAAGTTCTTCAGCGAGTTTTTCCATAGGCAGAACACTACCGCTGACTTTAACAGTCCCATTCGACAGAACATTAATAAGGATTTCCTGCACTCCCTCACTTTTTTTAGCTTGCGCGGAATCAGCAATAGGTAAAGAAACTTGTTTTTCAAGTTCTAAATCCTGTAATTGCGATGCAACGATAAAGAAAATGAGCAGAAGAAAAACAATGTCAATCATCGAAGCGACTTGAAATCCGATTTCTTCTTCACTGTTAATTTGTTTAAATTTCATTATTGTTCGAATTTTTCAATAATTTCGCCGATTTTATCTTCAACAAGTACCATAACATCATTCAAACGATTCCTGAAAAAGAAAAAAGCTGCCATTGCGGGAATAGCGATAACAAGTCCGCCTGCTGTAGTTATGAGTGCTTCGGAAATATTATCAGCGAGAATGGAAGCCTTACCCATGCCCATTGTCGCGATATTACCGAAAGCTTTAATCATACCGGATACCGTACCAAGCAATCCAAGCATAGGAGCAATAGTAGCAATAGTATTAAGGTAGGAAATTCTGGTTCTGATAGCTGAAGCTTCTCTTGCGCCGTGTTCAGATATAGCTTCTTCCATAGCAAGTTTTCCGCGTTTTTTAGCACGAAGACCCGCGCTTATAATTCTTGTTATTGCACAGGGAGTTTCTTCGCAGAAAGCGAGAGCTGCCTGGGCATCTGCTTTACCAGCAGCTTCATCAAGTTTTTTAGTTACGTCTGCCGGCATAAGTTTTTCTTCTTTGATAAGCATTGTCGCGTCAACAATCAAATAAACCATACCTACGGACAGCAGGAGAATAATATACATAAAAACACCACCCTGAACAAATACAAGCTCAAAAAGGCTTGTTTTCTTAGACGCTGCTGCTGCCACATCATTAGTTACAGCAAAAAGAATTGCCGGAGTGAGTAAAATTCCAATAGATAATGAATAGTATTTCGCGCGTTTGGCAAAAATTTTTATAATGCTTGTCATTGTAGTTATTCTCCTTTAACATTGTTGATAGATAAAAGTTTTTTCTCAGCACTTTTAGCGCTGCCAGTATTCGGATATGCTTCAATAATTTGTTTGTAATAAAATGTCGCTTCGTTCGTTCGGCCGGCTTGTAAAAATAAATCCGCGCATCTCGCCTGAGTGCTTTCCTGCAGCTCGTCAACATCTCCGTGCAGAACGATAATACTAACGTATTCTTCGAGAGCTTTTTCCGGTTGGTTTATTGATTCGTAATATTTTGCAAGGCCCTGATGAGCTTTAGCGCGTATGCGGTCACTGGTTTGTGAATTTTCAACTAAATCCTTTAATTTTTTCTCTAATTCAGGTCCGGGTGATCCTGAAAGTTGAAGCTCTATGAGCCAATATTCCGCTTCGTTTCTATAACGTGTTTTCGGAAATTCATCGAGTAATTTTTGAAGAATAGGAGCTGCTTCTTTAGTTTTTCCCTGGTTTGCAAGACAAACGCCCACTCCATAAAGTGAACGTTCAAACCAAGTAACCGGCAGGTTATTATATCTTTTAAGCCATTTTGAGAAAAGTGGTTCAGCTTGAGCGTATTTTTTATCTTTGATAAGCTTAAAAGCTTTTTCAGCATTTTTAGGAGGAGTCATTTTAGTAAGTTTAAAACTAACTTTGCTATCATCAAACTCCATCTTCGCCTGCCTGGTTCTTATCGCTACTTTGCCCGGAGCAGACCTGGAAATGGTACCCTTATATTTTTTGCCGCTTTTTAAAACAAGCGTGTCGGCTCCCGCAATAATTACAGTAAACAAAACGAGAACAGCAAAACCGGAAAATATTTTTATTTTATTTATCATTTTTGAACTTTGGGATATAATTCGGTAAATTTTTTCCGCGCTTCTGCTGCCTGCTCAGGCAACCCGAGTTTTTCATAAGATTTTATGAGACCTTCAAAAGCGGGAATTCCATATTTTTCAATTTTACCGTATAAGATTGTCGCACGCTGAAAATATTGTGCAGCTTTTTTGTACTCGTTACTATTATACATATTTTCACCTTTCAATACAACTGCGCGAGCGGATATTTCGGCACCGCTTCTTAATCTGATAGCCTGATCACACAAGTTAATAACTTTGTCGAAATCTTCCAATTTCATCAAACATTCTGCCTGGTCCAGCAAAGCGACAGCATTAACATAATTATCAGGAACCACGCATTCGCTTAAAAGTTTTGCATAGAATTGTTCCGCGGATTCATAATCATTTTGTAAAAACAAAGCGCGAGCATGCTGAAAAAGAGCTTCATCAAGGCCGATATTACTATGTAAGCAAATATTTTCCGCTTGTTCAGCTGTTACAACAGCTTTTTGATATTCTTTCTTCTCGTTAAAAATTCCCGCTTGTAAAGCAAGAGCATAACCAAGAACATCATTATATTTTATTTTCTCAATAGTTAGTTCAGGCATAACAGCAGCCGCTTCGGCCGGCTTATTAGCGTGCATCAGAACGCCTGCTTTAGCGATATCGATAAAAATTTTAGCGTTTGGTTTTTCTGTGGAAAGTTTATCCGCTTCGGTAAGAAAAGTATCAAGCTGATTAAATTTTTGATTGTAAATGTCACCGGCACGAACAAGAGAATAAACACCGTATCCTGAATAAGAGAACTTATTAAAAGCAAGTTTTAATGCTTCGAGAGCTTTAGCAAAATTATTATCAAGCGCGTAACTTTCACCGGCAAGATATGCGGCTTCCGCGGCATAATTATGATTTGGAAAGTTTTCAATTAAATTATCATATGTTTCCGCAGCTTGTTTATATTCAGTAGCGCTTCTAAGTAAATAACCAATCCAGTAATATGCATCTCCTGCTTCATTTGAGACAGGATATTTTTTAATAACTTTTGCGAGTGCATTGCTCATTCCATCAACATCATCCATATAATATTTACAGAATGCGATTTGTAATTGGGCATAAGGAAGAACAGGATTTGTTTCAGCAAGTCCGCCTGAAACGATTGAATTGAACGTTTCTTCTGCTTCAGCATATTTTTCCGCCTGCATTTGCGCTTCGCCGATAGAAAATTTTGCCTGTGGAGCGAGTTCACTTTCAGGAAATCTTCCGATAAAATCCATAAACGCTGTTGACGCATTGTCGAACTGTCCTTCCTGCATATAAGCGTCACCAATAAGGAATGCCGCGTTTTCAATTATATTAGTCGCGGTAATTTTTCTGTATTGTTCAATCGCGGCAAGAAATCTGTTTGTACATGTAAGATAATCGGCATAAATCATATAAACTTCCTGAACGCGGTTTGCAGCTTCTTTTGCTTCATCAGAATAAGGGAAATCGTTTATGAGATTTTCAAGAACAGTGATTGCGCGGTTGTAATATTCTTGTTCAATAAAAGATTCTGAAAGATAGATATAGCTTAATGGAACTAATTCGCTATCAGGGAATTTTTTTGCGAACTCTTTTAGCGCGTGTTCAGCTTCAGTAAATTGCTTCGCGGTCAAATATGTTATTCCAAGTAAGTTAAAAGTAGTTTCCGCGTGAATACCATCCGGAAATTCCTTTAATCCTTTTTTTAGATTATAAATCGTGTTTGAATAATCTTTTCTTTCAAAAAGCTGCTGCGCAAAATAAAGCCTGACATCATTAACCGGCTTTTTATCAGAATTCTTTTTCAAAAAATCCAAATATGATTTTTCAGCACGATCAAAATTACCAAAATCCGCATCACTTAAAATCGCTCTGTGCCACGCTTCTGTTGAAAGTTCAGTATCATAATAAAGTCTTGCTACACCATCGAAACCTATATGCGCTTCAAGCGGATGTCCGAGTTTTTCATAAGTTTGAGCTATTTCGAAAAGGATACCCGCGTTAAGTTTTTTTGCTTCAGGGTCGTTTCCTTTTGCTTTAATTCTCCTGTACTGGTCGATTGCTTTAATTAAGTTTCCGTTTTGCCTGTAGATATCACCAAGTTTAAACAAGGCGCTATTTTTAGCGTTTCTGCTTTTCGATGTTTTAACAAGCAAAGCCATTAGTTTCTCTGTCTCTTTATAATTTTTCTGCTTTGCCGCGATATTGGCCATAAGATAAATAGCGCCATCATGCATCGGACTTTTTTCATTTGCGGCAACGGGCTTAAGTAATTTTTTTGCATCTTCGTAATCACCTTTTTCTATATAAGCTGCCGCAAGTTGAAAATAAGCGGAATCTTTCTCTTTACTTCCGGGATTGCTTTTGAGAAAATTTTTAATATGCTGAATTGCCTCGTTATGCTTGCCCTTTGCGGTCATAATTCTCGCTTGAGCAATTATTGCTGAGTCAACCCGGGCTATTCTATCGGCATATTTACCGTAACGTTTGAGAAGAATTTTAAGGACGGCATCAGCTTTATCATATTGTCCTATATCAATATAAGCTGAACTAAGTTGGAAAAGAATTTCAGAATTTGCAGAATGGAAGGGATGTTTTTTTTCCGCCTGTTCGAGAAGGGGGATTGCGTCTTGTGTATCTCCCCTTTGTGCAGTGGAAAGTGCTTGTTCGATTAATTTATCAGATTTAGTTTCCGCGTTACTGTAGAATGAAAAAAATAAAGTGGAAATAATTAGTAAGATCTTTATGTTTTGTTTTATAAATATCATACCGGATAATAAGGTTGAAACCAGTTATTTGCTAATATTAATTAACCTTTATATTTTTTGACCAGTATTGAAGCATTATGGCCTCCAAAACCAAAGGAATTACTTAAAGCTGTTGTAATTTGAATATCACGCGCTTCGTTGGGAACACAGTCAACATTACATTTAGGATCAGGAAACTCATGGTTTATAGTTGGAGGAACAGCTCCATGTTTCATTGAAAGACATGTTGCGGCAAGTTCAATTCCACCGGCTGCTCCGAGAGTATGTCCTGTCATTGATTTTGTTGAACCAACCATTACTTTTGAATGGAGACCAAAAAGACGATTTATTGCAAGAGATTCAGAAATATCACCGAGAGGAGTTGATGTTCCATGTGAATTAATGTATTGAATATCTTCAGGCTTTAAACCGCTTTGTTTAAGAGCCATACGCATTGCCTGTTCGGCGCCTCTTCCTTCAGTTTCCGGTGCCACCATATTATAAGCATCTCCGCTCATTCCAACGGCGAGAAGTTCTGCGTAAATCGGTGCATTGCGTTTTAAAGCATGTTCAAGTTCTTCAAGAATAACAATTCCTGCTCCTTCAGCCATAACAAAACCATCTCGTTTTACATCAAAAGGTCTGCTGGCTCGTTCGGGTTCATCATTAAACGAAGTACTTAAAGCGTTCATATTTGAAAAGCCGCCCATTCCAAGGTCAGAGAGTGCACTTTCTGATCCTCCTGCTACAAAAATCTCAGCGTCACCGAATTTAATTCCTCTAAATGCTGAACCTATGCAATGCGCTGCAGTTGCGCACGCTGTAACGACGCAAAAGTTTGGTCCTTTCATTCCTTGTTTAATGGAAATTTGGCCTGCAGCCATATCAACAATCATCATAGGAATAAGAAAAGGAGAAATAGCACGTGTGCCGCGTTTCAGATAGCGCGAGTGCTGATTTTCAATAGTATTAAGTCCACCGATACCTGAGCCAACGATAACGCCTGCTCTTGTCGGGTCTTCATTTTCCATATTAAGTTTGCTGTCTTTAACGGCTAAATCTGCCGCTGCAACGGCGAATTGAACAAATCTGTCCATTCTTCTTGCTTCTTTCACTTCGAAAAAGTCTTCTGGATTAAAATCCCTGACTTCACCGGCGATTTTAGAAGGAAACTTATCGGGATCTACACATGTAAGTGGTTTAATTCCATTTTTGCCATTTACAATACTGTTCCAGAAAGTATCTAAAGTATTACCAACAGGTGTTATTACACCAAGACCTGTTATTACGACTCGTCTGTTAGAAAATGAGTTCATTCGGTTTTCCAAATTTGGATATGTATATTCTAATAAAAATAATACAGCATAACATTCTCTTCATAGAAAAATGTTAGTTCTTTTTATGCTTCTAATTTAGACCGGTCGCATTCGCGTCTCTAATAAAGAGACGACGAATACAATCCGGTTTTCTTATATCTCAAACAAAAATTTTCATTTATCTTGAGATATATAATTCAAATTAATGAATTAGCCAGTTACCATTTCGTTTTCAATGAAATTAATGGCATCACCAACTGATTTAATTTTTTCAGCGGCTTCATCAGGAATCTGACCATCAAATTCTTCTTCCAGCGCCATGACAACTTCGACCAGGTCGAGACTGTCAGCACCGAGATCATCTGTAAAAGATGCTTCCGGAGTTACTTCTTCCGGCTTAACGCCAAGCTGTTTTACGATGATGTCTTTTACTTTATCAGCAGTTGCAGACATAATATTGCTCCTTTTTTATTTATGAAGGTTAATTACACAGCGGAAAACCTTTTCCCGCCTTTTTTATTAATACTCGACAGTTGTCTCACTTTGACATTCTGCCATTAAATAAATGTTAATTACATAACCATGCCGCCGTCAACAACAACGACCTGGCCAGTAACATAACTTGATAAATCACTTGCAAAAAACAAAACTATTTTTGCCACGTCATTGGCTGTTCCTAATGCTTTTTGAGGAATTAATTTCATCATAGCTTCTTTAAGCTCATCCGACAAAGCATCTGTCATTTTCGTTTTTATAAATCCCGGCGCGACAGCATTAGCATTAATTCCACGACTCGCAAGCTCTTTTGCAGTGCTCTTTGTTAAACCAATAAGCCCGGCTTTGCTTGCCGCGTAGTTCGCCTGGCCGGCATTACCGATCAGGCCGATAATTGATGCAATATTAATGATGCGTCCGGCACGTTGTTTCATCATAATTCTTGTAACAGCATGTGTGCAGTTGAACGCGCCTTTAAGATTCACTCTTAACACCGCGTCCCAATCTTCTTCTCCCATTCTCATTATTAAGGTATCTTTAGTAATCCCTGCATTATTTACAAGAATATCTATCTGCCCGAAATCTTCGTGAATTTGCTTAATTGTATTATGAATTCCGTCAAAATCGGAAACATCCTCGCCATAAGTTTTTGCTTCCACACCGAGTTCTTTTGCTTTTTCAACTGTTTCCTCAGCAAATTCACTTTTAAGTTCTATTGCCGCAATATTCGCCCCCGCATTCGCAAGTGCTAAAGCAATTGCCTGTCCGATTCCGCGACCGGCACCAGTAACAAGTGCTGTTTTTCCTTTTAAATCAATGTTGTAACTCATGTTTTAAGTTTTATGTTTTAAGTTTTAGGTTTTAAGTTCTAAATCGTTATTCGTTATTCGTTAATCGTTATCTGTTAATCGTTATTTTTCCGCCTATTAACCGATTTAACGATTTACCGATTACTGATTACCGATTTAATTTCTTCCGGTGTTTCTACTGAAACTACCGATGCCGCACGTTCAATCTTTTTCATAAGTCCCTGCAGCACTTTACCGGGTCCTATTTCATAATAATTTTCAATTCCCTGGAAAAGTATCCAGCGGCAGTTGTCTTCCCAGCGTACCGACCCGACAACTTGTTTGCCGAGAAGTTCCGGCATTTCCGCCGCGCTGCTGTATGGCATTCCGGTTACATTTGAAAGAACAGGATAAGCAGGTTCTTTCCAGTCAATCGCTTCGAGCAATGGTTGAAGACCTTTTCGTGCGGATTCCATAAGCGGAGTATGAAAAGCTCCGCTCACTTTTAAAGGAATCACTCTGCGGGCACCTGCTTCAGAACATTCTGATGAAACTTTTGCTATCGCGTCAGATTCTCCTGAAATAACAGTTTGCCCCGGACTATTATAATTAGCAACGTAAGCGCCGTCAATCACCGAGCAAATTGTATCAATTTTTTCAGCTTCAAGTCCAAGAACAGAAGCCATCGCTCCGGGATTGTTTTCAGCAGCTTCCTGCATTAGTTTTCCGCGCATTTGGACAAGTTTTATCCCTTCCGTAAAAGGTAAACTCCCTGCCGCAGTCAATGCAGAATATTCGCCGAGACTAAGTCCCGCAACGGTAGAAATTGTACCATTAAATTTTTCTGAAAAAACTTTAAAAGCTGCATAAGAAACAGCATAAATTGCCGGCTGGGAAATATTCGTTGCAGTAAGCTCTTCCGCCGGGCCGTTAAAAATAGTGTCAAGAAATCCGCCGCCAAGTGCTTCGTCAGCAGAATCAAGAATTGCT
Source organism: Chlamydiota bacterium (assembly GCA_030596365.1). GTDB lineage: Bacteria > Auribacterota > UBA3054 > UBA3054 > B51-G9 > B51-G9. Next base: position 9,315 of record JAUVKG010000002.1, read on the forward strand.
TTTGCAATAGTACTTTCCTCGTAGAGAACTTTACCCATACCAACGTATTGAGCTCCCTGTCCCGGGAAAAGAATTCCAACAATTTTATTTTTGTCAGCCAATTTATTATTCCTTAAATATTTATTTAGTCGTCCCTTAAAAAGTCAATTCCGAGATGAGTACAAGGCGTTGAAGTGAAGATGTATTTTTATACATCGAGCTGAAAACAACGCAGTAATCGCTCGTAATTGGCTTTTAACCATTTATATATTTTTTAATTAAGAATTTTAATTTATGAAGAAGATATATTAACTTCTTCTTTTTTTATCGTTCTTTTTGCAAGTTTTTTGTAAAAATTAATTTAAACCTTGCAATATTTCATAGTCGTTTCTTAATGAGATTGTCCATAAATACTATTGAAATATAGTTTTTAAGGGTCGACTATTTACCATTTTATCAAAGCTGATCCCCATGTCATTCCCGCGCCGAAAGCGACGAGAAGCAGATAATCATCTTTTTTAAGGTCATTATTAATAATTACTTCAGCAAGTCCAACTGCGGTTGACGCTGCCGACATATTTCCGTATTTATGAATATTATAATGAATTTTGCTTTGATCAAGTCCTAATGCCTGTGAAGCAGCATCAATTATTCGCTTGTTTGCCTGATGAGGAATAAGCCAGGTAATATCCTTGGCTTTCAAATTATTTCTTTCGGCTATACGGACAGTTGTTCTTTTCATTGCGGTAACCGCGAATTTAAAAACTTCTCTGCCTTTCATTTTTGTAAAATGCATTCTTTGGTCAATAGTTTCTTTAGACGCAGGATTTCGCGATCCACCTCCCGGAACTTCAAGCCATCCAACATTTCTGCCATCGCTTTCGAGAATAAAATCAATTAACCCGTGACCTTCATTTTCTGTTCTTTTCAAAATAACCGCACCGGCTCCATCGCCGAAAAGCACACAAGTATTTCTATCTTCATAATCAGTAACAGAGCTTAATTTTTCTGCGCCGATAACAAGAGCGGTTTTAATGTAATCGTTTGAAAGATACATATACGCGGTAGAGAGCGCATAAATAAAACCTGTACAAGCGGCTGAAACATCGAATGCAAAAGCATTTCTTGCCCCAATGCCTTTTTGAACAAAACATGCAGTACTTGGATATTGCATATCCGGGGTAATCGTTCCACAAATAATCAAATCAATTTCTTCGGCTTCCATTTTTGCATTTTCAAGTGCTGATTTTGCAGCAAGAATTGCCAAGTCAGATGTTGCCATTTCCGGTGGTGCGATTCTTCTTTCATGAATTCCCGTTCTCTCGGTAATCCAATTATGATCTGTATCCACCATTTTTTCTAAATCTGCGTTAGTTAAAACTCGTTCCGGCAGATAGTAACCTGCGCCAACGACTTCAACAGGGACTTGTTTATCTAATTTAGGTAAATTTTTCATTAGTTTTTTATTGATTCTGTAATACGTACGTTTAATTGTTGTAAAACAGCTTCCCGAGCTCGTTCTATTGCATTGCTGATTGCATGCGCTTTTGAATTCCCGTGAGCGCAAACACAGATTCCGCTAACTCCAAGCAATGGCGCTCCGCCAAATCCTGAAGCGTCAAATTTTTTCCCGACACGCCACAATAACGGCCGGAGCATTAATCTTTGCAAAGATCTTATCCAAGTCTGTGGATATGTGTGGCGTTCAAACATCATCCGCACGCCGTACGCCATACCTTCCATCACTTTAAGTGCTACATTTCCAACGAAACCGTCACAAACAATTACGTCAACTTTTCCAGAAAAGACATCTTGTCCTTCTACATTACCATAAAATTGTAATTTGCTTTCCCTTAAAAGACGAAATGCTTCTTTTGTTACCATGTTTCCTTTCGCGTCCTCCTCTCCAACAGAGAGAAGACCAATTACAGGATGCGTTCTGTGCAGCATACTTTGAGCGTAACACGCTCCCATGTGAGCAAATTGGAGCAAATGATTTGCTTTACAGTTTACTGTCGCGCCCGCATCGACAAGCACTGTCGCACCAAAAGGTCCGGGAATAAGCGCCGCAATTGCGGGTCTTTCAATTTCAGGTAGTAAATCCCATTCAACTTTGGCTGCTGCCACTGCCGCGCCGGTATTTCCTGCCGTTATAACTGCATCAGCATCGCCATTTCCTGCCATCCGCATTGCCACCAAAATTGAGCTGTCTTTCTTTTTTCTTAAAGCTAAAACAGGAGATTCGCGCATTTCAACGACCTGTGATGCATGAACAACCTGAATTGGCATATTTGAAGCCTTAATTTCACCAAGGCAGTTTTCTATTTCTGAAGCATTGCCTACAAGTGTAAGATGAATGTTCGGTCTTCTTTGACGAAGATACTCTACCGCACCGGAAACAATTTCCCTTGGCGCGTAATCACCTCCCATTGCATCAATGGCAATTCGCATAGTAATTTGGCAGCGCCTTTTTTCAAGACGCTGTTAATGTTAAGCAGTTATACGAACTGCTAAAACCTGACGACCTTTGTAATAACCGCATGCACTGCAAACCTTATGTGGTAATTTCGCTTCACCGCAATGATCGCATTTCATTGTCTGAACAGGTGTTAATGCATCATGTGAGCGACGTTTATCGCGTCTTGCTTTTGAATGTTTTCTTTTAGGATTAGCCATAAAATTTTCCTTTTTTTTATAGAAAATGCCAGTCTCAGACATAGCAAAATCAATATATTTTTACTTATTTAAATTACAATTTTTTTGTGTTTACCAAATCTTACAATTCGCTATTATACCAGAAACGTCTTTTCCTGTCAAAACGGTTTGACTTTTGTAAAATAACTTAAAAAATTATTAATTTAAGTTTTTATTAGTTGTGTTTAATTCTTCTTGACAAACTTTTATAAAAAAGATACAATTAATTTCGCGTTATGTACAATATATCACTAGTGTCCGGTTACAGACTTTTAAAAACTATTAAAACGCTCATCTGGTGGGCAGCTCAATTAAAAAATGTCACTTGACGACTTGAAATCTTCTTTGTATATAAATTGTGTTTGATTAACTTTGCGAGCTTTGCGCCTTTGCGAGAAGAAAAAATATATATCACGCCAAGCTCGCTAAGCCCGCAAAGAAAAAATGTAATTAAAATATAACGAAGTCACTGGAGTAGACGGTTTAATCACCTGATTTTGTGCCGCTGCTCAACTCAAAACCTTAGTTTTTTATTAATCATGAAAATAAAAATTATCATAAGATTTGTTGTATGTTTGTTAGTTGTTTGCATATTTATATTAATAGCTATTAGTTGTACTAACGACAAATTACTAACATCTTCTGATGAAATGGCATTTCCAAAGCAATTAACATCATCAGGAAAAGATTTTATATCTCATTACTCACCTAATGGAGAATATATTGCTTTCCTTTCTGCAAGAAATACTTATAATCCAAATGTTGCGGAAATAATATTTGAGCTTTGGCTAATGAAAAATGATGGCTCAAATCAACATTCTATAATTCCGATTGATAACGATAACTTATATGAAAGATCGGTAAATATTAATAATGTTTCCTGGTTTAAAGATTCAAATAATATGTTGGTACAAATTCGTACTCATATGGGAAATGAAATTTGGAGAGTAACTCTTGATGGAAACAAAACAAAGTTGTCTTCAACTGACGATTGTGCAGAGCAGCCTAAATATTCACCAGATGGCTTAAAAACAGCTTTTCTTATTCAGGGACCAAACCCCCCTCAAGGATCACCAGTATATAAACTTTATATTTCTAATATTGATTTTTCAAAACCAGTTCTTGTTGACAAAGGTTTAATTCAAAACTTTGAATGGAAAAGTGATTCTAATGAATTAATATATTCATTTTATGATCGATCGAATGAAAATTATGAACTCTGGAAATATTCAATACGCAAAATGGCGAAACTGCAATTTTCAAATACATCTGTGAGTGAAGAACATTCTTCTTACTCCAGTGACGGTAAATACATTGCTTATTCAGTTCAGAATACTGTATATGTTACTCCATCTGATACTTTCCGACCTAAAAAAGTTTTAGATAATGCACGTATACCAAAATGGATGCCGAAGCAAAATTTTTTATTGATTGTCAGTGAGCAGACTTTAGATAATAAAAGTTTTTGGACAGAATCCTGGATTGTGGATATTAAAGGAAATATAATTAAGAAAATTGCAAAGGGGAAACCTACTTCAGTTAATTTCTCATCAAATGGAAAATATTTTGTTTATTCATTAGATGGGAATCTTTGGGTTGATCAACTGTTTAAATTAGACTCTAATTATTGATTCTGCTTGCCTTTCAAGCACCCCTGCACGGCCACGCTCCGCGCGTTATTTCTTAGCGCAGGACAAGAGTCCTGTCTCAATCCGCCATAGCACATCTTCGAAAGATTGGCTACAAACTTCTGTACCATAATTGAAATTCGCGCAAGCGTCCTGCGGATTCCGGGTTTAATTTCAATTAACAGATTACGGGTCACGGATTACAGATCACGGATTCCCTCCTCATTGCCGTTTATTATTTTTTTTGATATAATTAGACTTGTAGATTTTATTTTAGTAAATTAACCCGAATATGGAGGCTCTATTATGAGTGTTCTCGTTACTAAAGAAGCTCCTGATTTTACTGCTCCGGCTGTTATGCCCAACGGAACTATTAAAGATGATTTTAAATTATCAGACTTTCGTGGAAAATATATTGTCCTTTTCTTTTATCCGCTTGATTTTACTTTTGTATGCCCAAGCGAAATTATCGCGCACGATAAACGTCTCGCGCAATTTAAGGAAAAAGGTGTTGAAGTTATAGGCGTTTCTATTGATTCTCAATTTACACATTTTGCCTGGAAAAATACTCCGGTTGATAAAGGCGGTATCGGTCAGGTTAAATTCCCGCTCGTTGCAGATATTAAACACGAAATCACAAATGCTTATGGCGTGGAACACCCGGACGGTGTTGCTCTTCGCGCTTCTTTTTTAATTGATAAAGACGGCATCGTACAACATCAAACTGTTAACAATCTCCCGCTCGGACGTAATGTTGACGAAATGCTCAGAATGGTTGACGCTCTCCAATTTTTCGAAGCTCATGGTGAAGTTTGTCCCGCCGGTTGGAACAGAGGTGATGATGGAATGAAACCTTCAACCGATGGTGTCGCAGATTATCTCGCATCGCATGCTGATAAATTGTGAGAAAATTAATTACCGAATATAATGACTGGATAGAGGTTTTTAATCTCCTTAGTCATGAAAAAATCGTCGCTTTCGATCTCGAAGCAAATGGTATGCACGCTTACCCGGAGCATATCTGTTTACTTCAGTTCGGAACGACAGAAGACCAATTTATCGTTTATCCCGAAGCTTTGGGCAATGCTGATGAACTTCGAGACTTTTTTCAAAATGAAAAGATCGAAAAAATTTTTCATAGCTGTGATTACGATATAAGATCTCTTTATCGTGATTATAATGTTGTTGTCAGGAATATGTTCGATACTTCCGTTGGCGCACAGTTTCTTGGCGCTCCTCAGCTTGGTCTTGCAAATGTTTTAAATCGTTTTCATAATCTTGAAATTGAAAAAAACACAAAAATTCAAAAAATGGATTGGGGAAAAAGACCCCTCTCGGAAGAAGAATTAAAATATGCCGCTGATGATGTTCTTTACCTTATTAAATTAAGAAATTTACTCGTTAAAAATCTTAAAAAATTGAACCGCTTAAGCTGGGCAGAAGAGGAAGTCACCAGACTGACAAAAGTTCGATTCAGTACAAATGATTCTACAGAAAATTCTTTTTTTAAAATCAAAGGTGCTCGTTTATTAAGGCCTAATCAATTAGCAGTTTTGCGGGAATTAAGTATTTTTCGAGAAAACTTTGCTCTGAAAAAAAATTCCCCTCCATATAAAATCATCGGCAATAAAACTCTTTTATTTCTCGCCGTTAATCCTGAAACTAATATCGATTCCATGAAAGGGATCGGGAGATGGCTGCTGCAACGTGCTCGTAAAGATTTAGCTGATGCTTTGCAAAAAGGTGTTAATGCCAAACCGGTTTTTTTCCCTAAAATGCCCAGACGACCCGCATGGAGCAACGGAGCAAACGCGAGATTAGATATTTTAAAAAAATGGCGTTCCGGAAAAGGAAAAGAATTCTCTCTTGATCCGGCTATTTTGTGGCCGGGAGCAAGTCTTCAAAGAATTGCAAGAAAACCTGCTCTGCTAAGTGAAGAATTATCTGATGATAATAATCCGGACGTCAGAAACTGGCAAAAAAATCTCTTCGCAAACGAACTCAAAATTCTAATAAATACCTTTTGACGTTTGACGGTCGATGTTCGACGTTCGGTGTTCGGTGTTCGACGTTGGACATTCAATTTTCCTAGCTTTTCTAACCCTATTTGGAAAATAACTCTGTGTTAACAGCCCAAAGCAAGGATGCTTTGGTTACTATAAATAACCTTAATCCTTATAAAGGAGATATCATGAAGAAAATAATTACTGAAAACCTTTGTTGGAAACGTGTTGTAATAATTTTCACAATGACTCTCTTGTTTATGGCTGTTGGAATTCACGCGGAAGATGCCGGAAATACAAAAGTGAAAATCGAGCGCGTGGCCTTGTTCAAAAACGGATTAGGCCATTTTACTTCATCCGCAATAATGCCAAAAGAGGAAACTATTGTCAAAATAGGACAGCTTCCTGTTCCTTCATTCGGTACTTTCTGGGTTAGTTATTCAACAAACGTGAAAGTTCGCGCACTGATCACGAGGATGGAGGATGTCAAAGAAATGTTTTCTGTACGAAGTATTATAGAACTACTTCAAGCAAACTCAGGGCGGAAAGTTACTATTAGCACAAATTCTAAGGATATGCCTGTAATTAAAGGCACTATTGTAAAAATTATTCCGAACAACAGACCGATTGAACCACAAAATCCATATCTAATGGACAGACGACGTTCTTCTTACGACAACCGCTTCCGCTCTTATCAAATCCCCCCCCTAATTATTATTAAAACTGAATCTGGTACTGTTACTCTAAGCAGCGGAACAATTATTTGCGCAGATTTTGAAAATAATGATATCACTACTTCGGTTTCCCTTATATCAAAACAGCCGAGTATTCGAATAGAATTAGAAAAAGAAGCTGGAGGAGAAAAAATTGGAATAAATTATCTTGCCCGAGGAATTACATGGTCACCAAGTTATATGATAGATATATCTGATCCAAAAATTGCCAGGCTGAGCGCTAAAGCACTTGTTATTAATGAAGTTGCCGATATAAATAACGTCAATCTTGATCTGGTAACCGGCTTTCCGAACATCCAGTTCGGCGAAGTGAACAGCCCCGTGGCAATGAGTCAGAATCTTGAGGGCTTTCTGAAGGCGCTGACAACCGGACGCAGCGAATCGAGTAGGCGAGGACATATGATGCGACAGCAGGCCATGATTTCAAATGTTGCGAGGTATGGAGATGATGTTAGTACACCAATGCCGGGATACTCTACAGCGCGGGAAGGTTCTGTGTCCGAAGATTTGTTTCTTTATCCGGTCGAAAATTTCACATTACTCAAGGGTGAAACTGCATGCATTCCGCTTTTTACAGCAGAGGTTCCTTACAAACACATATATATTTGGAAAATTCCTGATATGTTGGATAATGACGAACGTTATCAGCGTAATCGCACGAAAGACAAACAACAGTTTGCTGAGGAAGTTTGGCATTCATGCCGCTTGGTTAACAATATGAAAATGCCCTGGACCACCGCGGCTGCTGAATTTGTAAAGGACGGACAGTTTACCGGCCAGGATGTCTGCTATTACACTGCTCCCGGCACAGAGACAACGATTCGCATCAATCGTGCAATGAACGTTCTAGCAGAAAAGGTTGAACTTGAGTTGGAGCGCAAACGTAACGCCACAAGATTTCATGGGTATAGTTATGACCTCGTCAAGATAAAAGGAGAACTGAAATTGCAGAATCGACTTGATAAGAGTGTAATTGTGGAAATAACAAAAAATCTGTCCGGTGAAGTGATTGAGTCTGAACCTAAAGCTAAAGACATACCTACGGCCAAAGGGTTGAAACAGGTTAATCCTCGTCATATACTCGTATGGGAAATTGAATTAAAGCCCGGTCAGAAAGAAACGCTGTCATATACGTATGAAGTATATGTCAGAAATTAATATAGATAAATATTATGCAGGAATATCAGAAAAAATTTAAACGACCGCCAAAAAAATATCAGCCGAAAGGGATTTCTATTCTCTATGAAGATCGCGATATTCTGGTCGTAGACAAAATGAGCGGACTTTTAACAATTAGTAGCGGTAGAGAAAAAGAAAATACAGCTTATCATCTCTTAACTGATTACGTTCGAAAAGGGAATTATAAATCCAAAAAACGGATTTTTATCGTGCATCGGCTTGATAGAGACACTTCCGGCATTATTGTTTTTGCTAAAAATGGACAATCCAAGCGTTATCTTCAGGAAGAATGGCAGAAATTTAAAAAAATATATTATGCTGTTGTGCATGGAACGTTACCGGAAAAAAAAGGTGTAATTACTTCATATCTTGCAGAAAATTGTATTCATAAAATGTATTCTGTTGACGATTCTGAAAAAGGGAAGCTTGCCAAAACAGGTTATAAAGTTTTGAAAGAAACAAAAAAATACAGTTTGCTGGAAATAAATCTTATTACCGGCAGAAAAAATCAGATCCGTGTACATCTTTTTGAAAAAGGTTATCCTGTGGCCGGAGATAAAATGTACGGGGAAAAGGTTAAGGGCATTAGGAGACTTGCTCTTCATGCGGCCTCAATAACAATATTACACCCCTACACAAAAGAGAAAATGACTTTTGAGGCAAAAATTCCTGATTATTTTAAATCTCTTATTCACGTTTAAAATGAGCACTAAAATTTTAATAATTCGACATGGTGAAACAGCATGGAACCGGGGACAAATATTTAGAGGGACGTATGATATTCCATTAAATGATAACGGAAAACAACAGGCAAGACTTGCTGCTCAATTATTGAAAAATATTAAAATACATGCGGCTTATACAAGCCCTCTCTCAAGAGCGAAAGAAAGCGCGGAAATTGTAACAGACTCTCATGGCATTTCTCCTGTGGTTCATAACGGTTTCATCGATATGGATTATGGTGAATGGACCGGTAAAGAGGATTCCGAAGTCGCAAAACTATGGCCTGATGACCATGCTGCATGGACAGCAAATCCACACACCGTCAGGCCTCCCGGAGGAACAACTTTAAACGAGATTTTAAACAATTCGTTTACCGCGATGGAAAAACTTGCAAAAAAACATGATGGTGAGACGATTGCAATATTTTCACATCGGGTTGTAAACAAAGTATTAATTATAGCCGCCCTTTCTTTAGGGCTGGAACGCTTCCCGTTTATAATTCAGGGCAACTGCTGCATCAATGAAATAGAGAGGATTAAGAGCGGATATTTGATACACTCAATAAATGATGTGTCGCATATTAAAAATGCCGGAATAGATTTACTGCAAGCGGATTTTTGATATGATGAACGTGAGTACAGTTACTTTGTTGCTGTCAATTAAAAAATAGCCACCTAACGAAGTAACGTGCTACTGCGCGGTCAAGGCACTAAGACACTAAGAATTCAATATATTTCTTTAACCACAACTTGTCCCGAGGCCGAAGGTGCACGTGGATAAGGTTCATAAGAAAATATAAGTTATTTAATTTTTAAACTTTAATGGTTCTGTTATAAAAATTAATATTTAATCGTACTGCCCTTAAATCGTACTGCAATAATTCTTTAATCATTCTGCTTTATTTTTAAAAATTTGACTTTTTATCTTTTTTTCGCTATAATCGTTGCAACGCTGTTAAAATTCCTCAACTTTTCGACGTTCCCCCTGTAATCGTTATTGCGGTTACAGCCTTTTTTTATATTCTGTGCCCGGCATGGTTATATCTTTATATATTTGCTGTGCAGGGCATAATTAATTAGGGTTGAGAAATAAACAAGTATAAAATCCAAGTTATTTATTTCTCGACCCTTAACTTACCATGGAGGTAATTTATGAGAACCGATAGTTTTAAAGGTAAAGATTTCCTTACTCTTCTCGATTGGGACAAAGAACAAATTGAAACAATTCTTGATGTCGCTTATGATCTTAAACGCAGATTCGCTATGCGTGAACCACATCAGCACATCCTTACCGCGCAAACTTTATTTATGATTTTTTATAACCAGAGCTTGCGAACACGTAATAGCTTTGAAGCAGGAATGACCCAACTTGGCGGTCATGCACATTTTCTTGATCCGTCAAAAATTTATACTCCCGCTCTCGAAGGTAAAGAAGTCGCTTATTCAACTGAACGCGTTTCCGACGTGGCTCGCGTATTAAGCAGAATGGGTGATGCGTTAGCAATTCGTTGCTACGGTGATCCTGTTGATTGGGAATACGGCGGTTCACACGAGCTTATGAAAGAATTTGCCCGTTGGTCGGATATTCCGATTATTAATATGGAATGTGATAAATATCACCCTTGCCAGGCACTAGCTGATGTTAGGACCGTTAAAGAAACATTCGGTACTTTTAAAGGCACCAAATTCGTGATGAGCTGGGCGTACAGTCCAAGCGTTCATAAACCGCGAGCTGTTCCACAAAGTGCAATTATCGCAGCATCAATGATGGGTTGCGAAACTGTTCTCGCTCATCCACCGGAAATGGAACTTGATCCTGAAGTTATCGCAGCATGCGAAGCTAACGCAAAAATGAATAAAACTACTTTTACGATAACTAACGACTTTGAATCGGCTTTCGAAGGCGCTCACGTTGTTTATCCAAAAGCCTGGTGCGCAACTCCTATCTTTAAAGCTCCTCTCGGCGAAAGTGATGAAGTTAAAACTCAACAAATCTTCGATAAATATAAAAATTGGAAAATGACTTCCGAAATTATGGATACAGCTGACCAGGAAGCTGTTTATATGCACTGCCTGCCGGCTGACCGTGGATGGGAAGTTAATAATGACGTAATGGATAAAACTGACGTTAAATCCGGTTGGAAATCGGTAATCTTTGATGAAGCTGAAAACAGAATGCACGCGCAAAAAGCTGTTATGTCGCTGATTATGGGAGGAAAATAATATGAGTGGTATTAACTTGAAAGGACGGGATTTAATCGTTACACAGGACTGGTCACTCGAAGAGTTGCTCGCTGTTCTCGATCTTGCTGTTAAAATGAAAAAAAATCGTTATGGTTATACGGATGCTTTGAAAGACAGAAGTTTTTTCATGTTTTTCTATAATCCGTCTGTAAGAACACGACAGAGTTTTGAGTGTGCGGCAACAGAACTTGGCGGACACGCGCAATTTCTCGAACCGAAAAGTATGCGCCTTAAAACCGCAACTACCGCCGGCGAAACTGTAGAAGACGCAGCAAATGTTATGAGTCGATATGCTTGTGGACTCGGCATTAGAATTTTGGAAGATAAAATTGCACAGTATGGTGATGGTGAAAAGTTACTTCGTGAATACGCAAAATACGCGAAAATCCCAATCATTTCGATGGCACATGATACTTTTCATCCGTGTCAGGGTCTCGCTGATATTATGGGTTGGATCGAATGGCTAAGTCCCGAAAATCAATTTAATCCTGAAGCTGTTAAAGGTAAAAAATTGCTCGTTACATGGGCTCACGGCGCACTCGCGCGTTCGTGGTGCAGCGTGCAGGAAGCTATGCTTATCGGCTCTCGTTTTGGAATGGACGTAACCGTTGCCGCACCGGAAGGATACGACCTCGACCCTCAGGTTCTTGAATGGACAAAGAAAAACTGTGAAAACAACAACACGGTTTTTGAAACTACAAATGACTTGAAAGACGGATATCACGGTGCTCATGTCGTTTATTCAAGAAATTGGATGAGCTCAAATGCGTATCACGATGGAGAACTTCATAAACAGGAAGAAGTTGATAAAGCGTTGAAATACACAGATTGGATTTGTGACGCGGAAAAAATGGCACTGACAAAAAATGCAATCTTTACACATCCTATGCCGATTGACCGTGGAAATGAAGTTACAGATGAAGTGGCAAGCGGACCCCGCTCGTGTATTTATGATGTAGCCGAAAACAGACTCCACGCACAGAAAGCAGTTATGGCACTGACGATGTAACCGGTCTCGATGAGACCGGATTCCGGCAAAGCCGGAACGGTATTCGGTAATCAGTAATCGGTAATCAGTAATCGGTGTTCAGTGTTCGATGTTCGATATTTTTGAACGTCTAACATCGAACATCCAACGTCCAATGTCGAATGAATTTAATTCCCCTCCTAATCCCCTCTTGAGAGGGGTGCCCGATAGGGCGGGGTGTGTTAAAAAGGGGTGCCCGATAGGGCGGGGTGGTTGTCTATTCTGTCCGTTTAGTCCGTTTGGTCTGTTTGGACCGTTTAGTCCGTAATTTTAATCAAAGGTATTTCTTATGAAAAACAAAAAACTCGCTATTATCGCCATTGGTGGTAATTCTTTAATCATAGATAAATCCCACATGAGTGTTTCTGATCAATATGCTGCAGCGCATGAAACATGTGTTCATATTGCTGATATGATTGAAAACGGCTGGGATGTCGCAATTGGTCACGGCAATGGTCCGCAAGTAGGTTTTATTCTCCGCCGTTCAGAACTTTCAAGTCATGAACTGCATGAAGTACCGCTTGATGCTTGTGTTGCAGATACTCAGGCCGCTATTGGTTATGCTGTACAACAAAATCTTTATAATGAATTTATCCGTCGTGATTTGAAAAAAGAAGCCGTGACTGTTGTTACTCAGGTTGAAATTGACAAAAACGATCCGGCTTTTTTAAATCCCGCAAAACCTATCGGCTCTTTTATGTCCAAAGAAGAGGCAGAAACAAGAAAAATAAACGAAGGATGGAATGTCGTCGAAGACGCCGGACGAGGATGGCGGCGCGTTGTTGCTTCACCAAAACCAAAACGAATAATTGAAGAACGCGCGGTGGAAAATCTGCTCAATGCGGGAATTGTTGTTATTACAGTCGGTGGTGGTGGAATTCCGGTCATCGCTGATGAAAACGGTGATTTGCAAGGTGTAGCCGCAGTTATCGACAAAGATAATGCAACTTCTCTCCTTGCAACTAATCTACACGCAGATTTATTTCTTATAACCACCGCAGTAGAAAAAGTCAGCCTCAATTTTGGTAAACCTGAAGAAAAACAGGTTGACCAAATGACTCTCGCGGAAGCCAAAAAATATCTTGCTGAAGGAATACATTTTGCCAAAGGAAGTATGGAACCGAAAATTAAAGCTGTTATTGAATTTCTTGAAAATGGCGGCAAAGAAGCTATAATCACCAACCCGCCAAACATCGAAAGAGCATTAAAAGGCGAAACAGGAACAAGGTTTTTTTAAGATGGATTAGTGGAGTAGTGGAATGATGGAATGATGGAGTAATGGAGTAATGGATTATTGGATTATTGGATTAATGGATTATTGGATTATTGGATTAATGGATTATTGGATTAATGGATTAATGGATTATTGGATTATTGGATTTAATTATTTTGTCTATAAATCATAAGTGTATTCGTCCACCTCAGCGCATTTTCGACCCCGGTGTATTTTTAACACTGCACGTCAATCAACAAAATTTGTTGAATGTAAACAACAAATTACGCTTTTGGAAAAGTTAATTTAATAATTTATTAAAAAATTCAAAAAGAATATAATTTTGTGCCATATATTTAACCTTTAGTCAAAATGATTAATTAACTTAGCAAAAAAACATAATCAAGAATTCGGACTATAAATTCATCTCAAAGAGATGAATTTCCTCAGCCGTGCCTGCAAATTTGATTATTATTAATCAAATTTATTTACTACATCACACTTGCTGAATCATACTGATAAAATAGAACGCTTGGCAAATAACCGAAAAGCAAACACCTGGAAAATAAATTTAAATCCACGTGAGTGAATTTAAATTTCCTCCGAGCGCCTAAAAGAAAAATATCAAATCGTTAAATCATCACATCGTTGAATCGTTAAATAATAATGGCGCGACTATTGAAACATCTTTGCTTTTTTGATAGAATAAAGCTGCTGTAAAAATAATAACATAATAATTGATTCAAAACACCGTGGGTTCGGTGTTTCTTTTTTTTAATTATTTTAATTAAGGATTTATGAATATGAAAAACAACACAAAACATGTTCTTTCAGTTACTGACTTATCAGCTGAAGAAATCGATGTAATTTTAAAAGATGCTATCAGATTAAAAAAAACACCGCTGTCAGATGATCTTAAAGGTCATTTCCTCGCTCTGATTTTTGAAAAACCAAGCCTCAGAACTCGAGTTAGTTTTGAAGTCGCTATTCAGGAACAGGGAGGCTGCAGTCTTATTCTTCCTCCAACTGCAATCCAAATGGGTGAACGCGAAGCTATAAAAGATGTCGCAGCTTATCTTTCAGGCAATGTTACCGCGGCAACACTGCGTGTTTTTGATCATCAAACATTAGTGAAATTTGCCGAGTATGCAACTATTCCAATTATTAACGCGCTTAGTGATGTTGAACATCCGTGTCAGGCTCTTGCTGATGTTATGACAGTTCTCCAGCACAAAAGTTCGCTTGAAGGAAAAAGATTGTTGTTCATAGGCGATGGAAATAATGTTTGTCACAGCTTACTTCTTGCAGGCGCATTAACAGGACTTTCGGTTACAGTTGCCTGTCCGGAAGGTTATGAACCCTCTGATGATATTCTCGCAAAAGCACGTGAAATTGGCGCTAAACGTGGAGCTGAATTTGTTGTTACAAATAATCCGGCCGAAGGTGCAAAAAATGCCGATGCTATTTATACTGACGTTTGGGCAAGTATGGGACAAGAAGACGAAACAATCGCGCGCAAAAAAATCTTCCAGCCTTTCCAATTGAATTCTGAACTGCTTGCGAACGCGCCGGATGCAATTGTTATGCACTGTCTGCCGGCACATCGCGGTGAAGAAATTACTGATGAAGTAATTGACGGCCCTCAATCTGTTGTGTTTGATCAGGCGGAAAACCGTCGTCACGCACAGAAAGCGTTATTACGATTTTTGCTGATGGATTAAGAGAATAGTTGAAGAAATCGACAATTTTTGTCGATTGAAATCAACAAAAAAAAATCACTACCATCCCGCAGAAAAATACATTTTTGTATTTAAAAAATTGTTTTGTCGTAAATTGTTTTGTCAAAATAATTAAAATTTAATGATCCCAGCATCCGCAGGGCATAGCATAACGATTATTCCATAAGTAGCCTAAATTCAAAACAATTAAAAATCAAATAATGCTTTTTGAAAAACTGTATATAAAATGTAGTGTTCATGGGCAATTCAACTGTTGGTTTAAAGTCTATGGGATGGTAGTGAATATAATATTTAATAATTTTGTTATTAATCGTACTGCAAATTAATCGTACTGCAAATTAATCGTACTGCAAATTAATCGTACTGCAAAAAATAAATTATGAAAAATCTTGCTCTAATTATTATTACGCTTTATATTTGTTTTTTTACTAAGAAGAAAGTAAAATGTAATTAAACTATTAAGGTTTATTGGAAGAACGAAGGGATTATTCTCTTTGTTATTTCATTATTACTTCTATCATTTAAACTTATAAAAAAATAATAATATGAAATTTTTAAAATATATCAATTTATTAGCCTTCTTTTCCATAATTGCAATAAACAGTATGGCAAGTAACTATAACTTCAATATAGAGGAGACGATTATGTCCAGAAATGACAGTAAACCTATGCCAATATGGATTGCATTTGAGCAGGGCGAAGGTGTTTATAATATTTTTGAGGAAGATACTATTCTTAATATAAAGACAATTTTGGGTGGTGCCAAATCTGTGATACAGTCGCCGGAGAAGGGGCAACGAGGGCCGTGGATTAAGGAACTTAAAAAATATCGTCAAAGGTTATTGAATGATAAAATTGAGGACGATAGCTCTTATTCTTGCTTTTATGATGTGAATTTTAACGGTATCAGATCATGGGTGAGATTTGACAAAGACATGAGCATGGCCCTTGCGTTGAAACCAGGTGATAAGTTAAGCGTTGCTCTGGAGGTTACATGGGTTGAGGGGAATAATGTTTTATGTGCTGCCTGTGATATAAACGAGAAGCAAAGCGGTAATGCTAAAAAAGGTTGGACCGGTGTATTGAAGACGATTTCTATTCCCAAAGATGGAAAAAAGCATACTATAAACTTCACAGTTGAAATCCAGGATTTTGATGTTGAAAACTCTTGTCTCAGGCCTATTTTTGGTATGGATGCAACACATGATCCAACTAAGGGCAGATTCAAGCTGCATAATATAACACTAGCTGTTGATGACGGAGCGCGGATGGACGCTGTCGAACAAATATTGACAGAGAAATTAGACGCCGGCAAGCTTGACTTGAGTGCTCTTGACAGGTCTGATTTGCAATGGCTAAGGAATGCGTACACTTGTCACTTTACTTTTATGTATGATAGTGATTTTTATGATGTTGAAACCGGGCGTTACAAAATTGATGAACTTCTTGATGAAGGTGAGCGGGAGTTTGGTGGATATGATATAATAACGTTATGGCAGGCCTATCCGCGACTGGGGCTGGACAATCGCAATCAGTTCGATTTTTATCGTGAAATGCCCGGCGGATTGTCCGCTCTCAGGAAGCTTGTTCGCAAAGCGCATAAGCGAAGGGTTAAGGTTTTTATCGATTACAATCCCTGGGACAAGGATACTCGTTCTGAAAGTAAAAGCGATGAAGATTTGCTGGCAGAGATGGTTAAGGAAATGGAAGTAGACGGCATATTTCTTGATACAATGTTTGCCTGCTCGGGGAACTTGCGAGAGAAGATCGATGAGGCAAGGAAAGGTGTTGTATTTGTTCCGGAATGCATGCCGAAGTTGGCTCAGGTTTCTTTTCTGAGTGGTTCATGGGCGCAGGGAATACCATTGGATTTTCATCCTCCACTTCTCTATCACAAATGGATCGCTCCGTCCTGGATAATGTATCAGATTGGACGCTGGAACAAAGATCACCAGCGAGAAATTGAGGATGCCTTTTTCAACGGAAGCGGAATAATGGTCTGGGAAAACATCTTTGGAGCATTTAATCCGTGGCAGGCCAAGGATCGTCTGACCTGGAAGCGCGCTTCAGGGATACTGCATTATTTCAGCAATATTTTTTCGCGGGATTTTGAGCCGTTTTGGCCTGCTATTCCTAATGAACTGTTTGCGAATCGATGGGATAGTGACGGAGTTGAGCTTTATACCTTAATCAATACTGCCGAGTCAATTGACAATAAACCACTGCTTGAATTGCAGCGTAAAAATGGTTGGAAATATTATGATCTTTGGTCTGGAAAAAAGCTGAATATCAAAAATAGCGGAAATAAGATAAAGTTGAGAGGCAGTATTGACAAAATAGGTTGTATTGTCGGTATCCGTGCGAATATGATTAGCAATGCGTTTTTGAAGCTTATTAAACAACAACGGAAATTGGCTGCTACAGTTATCCCAA
>JAUVKG010000415.1 GCA_030596365.1 Chlamydiota bacterium
ATTCCTGACAAGGGAAAAGTTTTAACTAACCTTTCGTTATTTTGGTTTGAGCTTTTGAAAAACGTGGTTGATAATCATCTTATCACCGCTGATATTTCTGAATTTCCAACTCCCCTGCAGCAATATTCCGAACAACTTGACGGCAGATCAATGATTGTAAAAAAAGCAGAAGTATTGCCGGTTGAATGTATTGTTCGGGGCTATCTTGCCGGTTCAGGCTGGAAAGAATACCAGCAAAATGGAACGATTACAGGGATTGAACTTCCTAAAGGGTTAGTTGAGTCGTCTGAACTTCCAGAGCCTATTTTCACCCCATCAACCAAAGCGGACTCAGGACATGATGAAAACATACCTTTTAGCGAGATGGTTGAAATCATTGGCGAAGATCTTGCGATCCAAGTTCGCGACGCAAGTTTAACCTTATATTCATCCGCACGTGATCATGCGAAGAGTCGGGGAATAATTCTTGCTGACACAAAATTTGAATTTGGACTTGTGGGTGAAAAATTAACATTAATAGATGAAGTACTCACACCGGATTCATCAAGATTCTGGCCATTGGATAGCTATAATCCCGGTGCATCGCAGCCATCTTTTGACAAGCAATTTGTAAGAGATTATTTGAGTTCATTAGATTGGGACAAAACGCCTCCTGCACCGGAATTACCTACAGCCATTATTGAAAAGACTAAAGAGAAATATTTTCAGGCATTAGAACTTTTAACAAAATAAATATTATATAATCAGAAAATAATGAAACAAAAGAATCTTAAAGAAACTTTGAAAAAGAACAGACCGGATAATGCGTCTGAGTTGGGTAATCCTATGTTTAAATCTATTGCGATATGGGTATTGATTGCTTTTACCGTTGTTATGGTACTGCAATTTTATCTTAAAAGCCAGAAACCAACATTAAAACTTCAGACTTCTGATTTCATCAGACAAATTGAAAGAACAAATGTCGTTTCAGTTAGCTTTACATCTGGAAGTATTGTGGTAAAAGGCGAAATAAATATTGACCCTAAAGATCCGTCAATTAAGCCTGAATGGATAGAACAATTCGAATTAAAGAAGCCTGAAAAAATGCAGTTTACGACAACAATTGTTGACGGCACAGACTCACAAGCAAATTTATCAAAGAAACTTGACGCACTGAATATCGGTTACGAAACATTGCCTTCAAACGATTTCTGGAGAATGATAATCAGTTCTCTCCTGCCTATCATACTAATAGTTCTGGTAATAGGTTTTTTTATAAACAGGCAGATGAAACGCGGAATGGGTATGGCATCAAGTTTTGGCAAAAGTCGCGCAAAGAAAGACGAAAATAAAGGAGAAATAACTTTTAAAGATATTGCAGGATGTGATGAAGCTAAAGAAGAAGTCACCGAAATAATTGATTATCTTAAAGACCCCAAAAAGTACGAAAAACTTGGTGGTAAAATTCCGCGTGGAGTTATGTTAATGGGAGCTCCCGGAACAGGAAAGACATTGCTTGCAAAAGCTGTTGCCGGGGAGGCGGAAGTACCTTTCTTTTCAATAAGCGGATCTGATTTTGTTGAGATGTTTGTCGGAGTTGGTGCATCACGTGTGCGTGACCTTTTTGAACAGGGCAAACGGCATGCGCCATGCATTATTTTTGTTGATGAAATTGACGCGGTAGGCAGACTTAGAGGAGCAGGACTTGGCGGCGGACACGATGAACGCGAGCAGACGTTAAATGCACTTCTTGTTGAAATGGATGGTTTCAACGCAAATGACGGTGTTATAATTGTTGCGGCAACAAACCGTCCTGACGTATTAGATCCCGCATTACTTCGTCCGGGAAGATTTGACCGTCAGATAGTAATTGATATGCCTGATCAGAAAGGCCGGGAAGAAATCCTGAAAATACACGTTAAAAACATTAAGTTGGATGATAAGGTCGATCTTTCAAAGATTGCTCGTGGCACTCCCGGATTTTCAGGAGCCGAGCTTGCCAATCTTGTAAACGAAGCCGCCTTAATGGCAGCAAGAAAAGACAAAGAAAATGTTGCTCAGGATTTTCTTGAAGAAGCGCGCGACAAAGTCCGCTTCGGGCGTGAAAGAAAAAGTAGAAAAATGGACGAAAAAGACAAACGCAGAACCGCATGGCACGAAGCGGGACATGCGCTTGTTACCGTTATGATTCCTGAATGCGAGCCGCTTCACAAAGTAACAATCATTCCGCGCGGCATTGCTTATCTCGGAGCAACAATGCAGCTCCCTGAAAAGGATAAATATCATTACACTAAAAATGAATTCAAAGCTCAACTTGCTACTTTAATGGCGGGAAGGATTGCAGAGCGAATAGTTTTTGATGATATTTCTTCAGGAGCGAAATCTGATATTAAATACGCCTCTGATATCGCAAGAAAAATGGTATGCGAATGGGGTATGAGTGATTCAATGGGACCTCTCGCTTACGGCGAACACGAAGAACATATTTTCCTTGGCAGAGAAATTGACAAACACACAGGTTACAGCGAGGAAACTGCAAGAAATATTGATAGGGAAATCAGAAAGGTTATTGATGAAGCGGAAGCAAAAGCTACGCAAATTCTAACTAATAACCGCGATAAATTAGATGCCATAGGCGAAGCGCTGATGAAATACGAAGTTATTGACGGTGATG
>JAUVKG010000074.1 GCA_030596365.1 Chlamydiota bacterium
GTCACCTGAAGAACCACCGTCATCGGGGTTGAATCTTGCAGAAGATAATGGCCCAAAATATATAGAGTCACCGGAATCTAAAGTGAATCTGTAAACATGGTAATCACCATCTGTTTGAGTTGGTAACGCATCGCCTGAAATACCGGGATATATATTTTCGCTACCACTAATTCTTGGGAGAAATCTCATATAACCACGACCCGAACCGGAGTCATATTTCATTCTTGTTTCAATTATGGTTCCGACGTTGAATTCAAAGCTTTGCCCTCTTGCCATATGAGGATAACCGCCAATATGAGTACCGTTAAAAGCTCCTCCGCTTACAGAGGGACTACCTATTTCAGCGAAGTCCCAACCATCATAATTTCCATCGGTATTGAATTCGCCCATACTGGTATAAGTATCTAAAGAAGTCGATGGGTCTAATTCAGAAGAATAAGCCATTACATTAACAGATAGAAAGAAAGTTGAAACAACGGCAGCTAATATTAATTTTTGTTTTTTCATAAGTTTTTAATGGTTTGTGTTAAATAATTTAAATTGGTTTTTGAATTTATTTATTAATTCTTTTTCCTTAAATAATAAATGATAAATGATAAATAATAAATGATAAATAAACACGGTTCAGGTATTATAACTCCCCATCTTATTTCATCAAGATCTCCCTGGAATAAACGGGTAGGACCAAAGAAATCAGAGCCGATAATAACATCGGTGAATGCGGGTGCTAATAAGCCTGTTGCCGATGAGGTGTCGGTTACATAACCTTCGCCCTCGTTACCAACAACAACTTTCAGATTATTATTTGACGCTGAGAAACTCAGATGATACCAAACATTTGGATTAAGAACTTTAGTTGACGAAAAGAAATGGGGATTACCTGCAGCATCGTAAACTAACATCATTACCTTTCCGTATGTATCATCACCTGTATTTTGAAGATAAGCTTTCACCGGATATGACCAGAACATTCCCGCGTAATTATCACCTGAAGCAGGAGGTAATCCATTAAACCTGAAACTCAAATCAAGGTCCAAATTATCACCACCAAACCATGCATTTGTAATACGTATTGTATCGGCCCCGTCAAATTCAAGGTAATCTCCACTATAAGGTGAATTAGTCTTAAAAGTCGGTAGTGTGGAATTATCTATACCAATATCCCAATTGTTGGAGGTGTTAAGAATAGGCGCTACAGCCGGTCGGCCGCTTGAATTGTCATCCGGAGTAATTAAGCAGTTAGCAGCTCCATCAGGCCACAAATTTGTGACAACATCATCGCAATGTAAAAGACCGCGATTGTATAGATTGTCAGTGTAAGGATCTACCGGTTCAGGCGGAGTTGCTTCTCCACCTAATACAAGGATATAATCGTTGCCATTAGCAGCGCTGCCCGGAGGGTCAAACTCTGCAATAGCAGCACCTGATCCGCTTGGAACATCAGAACCAGCGCTGCTCCAAGCACCTGAGCGCGGATCAAACCAGCGGGCAGTCATTGTTGGCCCTGCGAGAAGGCTCATTTTCACACGAATATTACGACCGTTTGCGGAATAAATCATAGCGTTATCGCCATTGGATGTGCGTGTGGCAACAATGCAGGTTGAAAACATACCTTCACTTCCTGTCATTGAACCTTTATCTCCGTCAATTATAGACTGGTCAGGAATTCTGGTTAAAAACTGCTCGTCAGTTACTGAGGTCATTAAAGTTAAAATATGCTGCATATCATTGGCACCGGGAGCGTTCAAAGCACTTTGCCAAGCTCCACTATCAAAATCCCATATACTCATGTGACCGTATGTCTGTCCAAACCCACCTGCGAAAACAGTTTGATAAGCCTGGAAACGACATTGCCAATCACCGTAAGTTCCATCTGTTTTCACACGCCCTTCATACCCACCCTCAAAGAGCCAGGTTGCTTTTGCAGGAGATAAAGCATAATCAGCATTTATTCTATTTATTTGATCGCTTGGCTGATCCTGGGTTGAGTTAAAAGCCATGTAGGCATCACTAGGAAAATAGTGAGAAGAACTTTCTGCCCATTTCGGTGGATGATAACTAATTAATAATGTGCTGTAATCTGCATTACCATCGTTGTTATTAACTCCATTAACTCCATCGGCTACGCCTTCAGCCATTTTACGAAAATTTGGTTTATAATCTGTATATTTATCAGGAATACAATCTCCACCCATCATCCAGATAATATTTTTTTTATTTTTATATCTATCTCCTATCCAGCGACCGTATTGATATGCAACAGAAAGATTATCAAACAGACGATCAGCGGATCCGCCTACTACACGATTTTTCCCCCAAGCCGGTAACAAAATCACATATTGATCCTTAGATTCAGCTAAGTCGATTATATAATCCAAATGATCCCAATAATCATATTCAGTAGAGTTGTTCGGATCGTTGCCTGCTGTTACAATCGGCTGAAGTGGATCATATTTGCCACTAACAATCACAAATGGCTGATCACCATAAGCATTAGGAATATTCGGGGCTCCAACTCCTTCCCAAGCACCAAACGCAACTGTTGCAATCGTATTGAATTTCTGATTCTTACGAGTTTGAAGATAAGTTTCAACATCTGTTCGATTTAAGACCCAAGGCATTTCCCATCCGGTATCGACGTTTGGAAAAAACGGGGTGCCGTCTTCGTGAACTAAAAAGCGGTTGTTTGAGCTTACACTTATACTGTCTAATGCAGCTGTAAGATCAGTAGCGCTTATTAAGAAAAAGGAATTTAGTAGTACGATACAAGCAAGTAAATTTTTCATAAGTTATTTTATTGGTTGTTGGTTATTCGTTAACTATTAACTATTTTCTTAATTATAACATATAAAAATCACAAAATCTATAACGATTTGGTTTTCTTTTATACTATTTGATGACGTAATTGATTTTTGCTTGATCAGAGCACTCTCGAAAAGGACGGTACATTTTATTCGATAAACGACACAAAACGAAGATTATAATCAACCTTTTTCGTTGGTGAACGTTGTAGCACGTTACTTCGTTGCTGTCACATAAAAGTTTTAAACTTTTAATTTATAGTTATACTTTTTATTTATGGGGTTTTAATTGTTTCTTTTTCTTCTTTGCGGGCTTAGCGAGCTTCGCGTGATAAATCTTCTAATTAATAAATAATTAATTATAAATTACTATTTGACGCTTGACCCAGGCATCCGCCGGGCACGCGTTTGACCCAGGCATCCGCCGGGCACGCGCTTGACAACAATCCATAATTTTTATCACGCACGTTTTCGCATTCTCATGATGTAGTGTGTGGCCAACAATCCAATAATCCAAATCCCTGTTCCCGGTTCAGGTATCGCATCTCCTGTCCAGCTTTTGTACATCAAAGCTTCTATACCGCTGGCAGGATTAGAGGTGTGAAATCTGAAATAAATTTCATTTTCCGGTTGGCCTAAAACATATAAAGCCGGGGCGGAGGGATTTTCGCCATGTCCATCAGCTGTTCCTGTATATGGGTTATAGCTCACAATATTTTTAGTATTATTAGACGTTCCGGCGTCAAAAATATTATACCAGTCAGCACAATTTGTAGAAACATCAATTTTATATTCATTTTCTACTTCAAAGCTGTATGATTCTGTATCTATTATGTTGTTGATATTAAAGAGATAAACAAAATAATTATGGTTGTTTACCAAACGTGTTCTATTGCCATCAGGAGTTATGTATATTTGTGAAAAAGTATTTTCCCATATAAACGGGAGTTCATCTTCAGTTGCGGCATTAACTACCGCTTGTGTTAGAACCGGATGATTTACAATCCAGAACTCCATCACATTTCCTCCCCAGCCATCTGCTGTTGTATTATCGCCAACCCCGACATAAATAAGATTATCATCTGTTTTTGCTAAAACATTGGAAAGCGGTATCGCGAGATGAAAATTAGTTGAAACAATGCCGGTAGTATTGCTTACAGCTATATCTTTTGTTGAAAACATATAGTTTGTTGAAACCCAAAGATAAAAGTTTCCGTTTAACCTTGTATGCAACGTACAATCATCCTCGCCGTCCGGTAAGTCAAATTTATATGATAATCTACGTGATGCATCGGCAAATCTACCGTAATTTTCACGGTCACTTGTGGTGTCTTTAGTGAAAAGGAATTGCTGATCACCCCAAAGTCCGCTTGAATCAGGTTCGTTGCCCCCACCGAAGAAAGCCGGATAACCCCTCTTTGTAATAAGCGCGTTCCATGCACGGCTGCCCCATCCACCGCTTGTTTCCGCGTCAGCGAATTTAACATAAATATTATTTGCCGGCAGAAGGGGAGATAGATCAAAGTAATATGGCGCCATATTTGTTATTCCTTTATGGAACCAATTTAAGTTTTTTGTATCCGGTGATGGTGTCAATAAAGACGGATCAGGAGTAAAAGGTGTTGTCCAGGTAGTTCCATCATTAGAAAGTTCTATGGAATATTGATTATCAACTTGTAAAACATACCATGCCTGAGTATCCGAAGGATCCATAGGATATTTCATAACGAATGAGCTGGTTCCATCGATAAATGTAGCTTTTCTACCTGTTGAACTAATTCCTCTGTTCGGGTACAAAGCAGACGGCCCGGTTTGAGGGAAAGTCCCGGAATAGTGATAATATTGTTCACCAATAGCACCCGGTAATTCAACATCAAAATAATGCCATACAGGATAAATAGTATTAAGTTTTGAATCCGGATTTGGAGGTGTAGTTATTGTGATCCTCTTTAATACTCCGCCCCATCCATCAGTAGGATCAGAATCAGACATTTTCAAGAAGAAAACATTTTCCCGACCGTCAAAATCAGGACTTACAAGGCAGGGGATACCCGATTGAGCACCATATCCTTCTGTCTCACCTGTAAAAGGATGAAAAACCAGATCTTGAGCGGTAGCGGTTGTATGGTCCGTCGGACCAATAAAAAGGTCAACCCAATCTACTCCATTTGAGGAACCTTGAAATTTATATTCTGCAGCGGTGCTTATATTGATATATGCAGAGTCAGTGGCATCTTTACCGAGATTGAATCTATATGTAACAAAATAATCCAGATCAGTAAAACGAAACTGCGCGCCGCCATGTAATTTAGAATTATAATTTTCCCAAAGAAAACCGGCTTCTATTTCATCAGTCGGCTTGAAAGTTTTACCTAATGCCGGGATTTGAGAAGCAATCCAAAAATTTTTCAGATCTCCTCCAAAGCCGTCGGAAGGATCGCTGTCACCAACCCGGAAATATATTACATTATCTAATGTTTGTGTAAGAAGAGGTTTAAGATCTATTTTAAGCAATTGTTCGCTGAGATCATCGGGAATGTTTTCCGCGTAGTAGAAAACGTTTGAAAAATCCCAGTCAGTAGAAATCTCAATTGTGTATTCATTTTTTATTTGTGCCATCAAATAGCAATCATCGTTATCATCCGGAAGATCAAATTTGTAAACAAATACATTGGTAGGATACCAATTACCATCAGCAAAACGACCATTGGCTTCTCTGTCGGAAGTTTGATATTTTCTAAATAAAAACTGCTGGTCACCTGCATAAAGTTGTGAATCAGGCTCGCCGCCGCCGGCATAGAATATCGGGTAACAACGTTCGGTTATTAATGCATTTAAAACACGTGCGCCGCCGGGATCATTTGTAGTGTTATCACTAAACCTGACATATAAATAATCTGCAGGGAGAAAGCTTTCCAAATCTAAATAATAAGGGGACATGTTTTTGGCAGGACCTTTATCTGTCCAGTTATAATTTCCCGTCGCCGAAAGAACAGTAGTCCAATTTGCATTATCATTTGACATTTCAACTTTAAAATTTCCGTCTATCTGTAGAATGTACCAGCCGTTTGAAGGTAATATGCTGACATCGTATCTAAAAATCCCATTGGAATCTGCGTCAAATAACATACTCCAGCGTTGATTGGAACCTATACCACGATTGCACAGCAAAGTTCCAGGATCAACGTATTCGACTTCTCCTGAAAAATAAAATGGATCAATACCGAGATTACCGAGAGCATCATCAAAATAATGCCATGTAAGATAAGCGGTACTATAATTGAATTCATTTTGCGCGGTAGCTGATTTTGTGGTTAACAGTAAAATAACTATTACGGACATTCCACAGATGAGTTTAAAAGTTTTCATTATAAAGATTGCGGATATTAGCTTAATTTATTAAAGATTTTTTTTGAATACTATTATAATATTATATCATAGAAATCAGGAAAAGTCAAACGACAGCAAATATTTGCACAGCATAATTCTTTTAACCACAACTTGTCCCGAGGCCGAAGGCGCTTGTGGATAAGGGACATAAGTAAACATAAGTTTTCTAATTTAATTATTAATATAATTTAAATTCATTTCGCCACTAAGGTGGTACACTATTCAACTGAAATGCCGATACACTTTTAAAGTGACATAAACATTCTTTGCGGGCTTAGCGCCTTGAACGTGAGTACAGCGTTACTTCGTTAGGCGAGAGTTTCTTTAATATTTATATTTTTTGATATTAAATTTATTTATTAATACAAAACAATTTCATTTTTTTTATATCGACAGCAACGAAGTAACGCTGTACTCACGTTCATCATGGTCGACCCCAGCATACGCGGGGCGCAGCAGAATTATTTAATATAATTCTTTTTTGGGGTTATCTATGATTGCCATTTGTTGATCTTACCGAGAACGGATACAGAAGATTATCAGGCAAAATAGTTAAATTAAAATCCTGTATATCTTGTATATCCTGTCATAAAATTCTTATTTAAAATAAATGAGTATAATTGACTGTTATGGGGTCAGGCACCTAGTGAGTGTTATGGGGTCAGGCACCATATCTCGACATTTTTTTAAAAAACACGGCAGCCCCGATAGCGAAGTTCTTCGGGGAAGACTCGAAGATCACGAAGTAAAATTAACTGAAATCTTTTTTTCTTTTCAATTATCTTAATTTTAAATCATTTTGCTGTTAATTATTTTGCAACAACAAAAAATGTCGATTATTGAAAACCCCGCGTATGCTGGGGCATTCAACACTTTTTGATGATTAAATTTTTCTGTGAAGTTCTGTGCGCTCTGTGGTTAAATAAAATAGTGATTTTATAAACAGAATGATTTAGTGACAGTCGATATATTCTAACAATACCATTAATTCGCATAAGCGCACTGAGAATTTAGGGAAAGCAAAGCAAATTAGTCAGTAGCGGGTCGAACACTACGTAGAGGATTCTGCTTCGAAAAATCTGCGGAAGGAAAGTCTTTGATTTTGAGCCATGAAATATATGGATTTAATTTTTCACCCGCACTGTCGAAATCAGATAAAACAATTTTACGGCCATTAACATCCTGTACCTGAACTTGGACGATAGCGTTATCGTCCGAATCCTTTGGCAATAGCTTAGGATTTAATTTGTTCAAGTCAAACAACGGATCTTCTTTAGGAGTTACAATCTCCAAAACAGAAATCCAATTCTCTTGCGAGCTTTCTTTTTTGGCACCGATAACTACTTCCATTTCATGGGAACCCTTACCTAATCCGGTTTTGGACCATTTCCAGACCGGACTGTGACAGTGAAAAGGTGCAAACTCATTAGTCTGTTGCACCTGACCTACAGGCTTGCCATCAATCTTAACGATGGCTTTGCCACCTTGACTAGATTGTGCGCCGGTCCAAGTAATTTCATCCCCCAAAAATCGATATACAAATCGGGCACCTGACCCATTACTCGCAAACGTTGAAATGCCAGCTCCAATATATGGTCGCCATGTATCATCGAAATCTATATAATCTTCTGGATTCTGCCTTTTCAATGCTAGAAGTACCGGACCGCGATAGATAGAGGCTCTGCCGGCACTTTCCTTTTGACCTATCCAGAAATACAGCTCCATATCTAAATCTAGTTCTATAGTTTGTTCGCCTTTGGAAATTTCCGTAACGGAAAAATAGCTGCCAGCCTTAACTCCTTTAATAGCTTTACCATCTACTTTAATTTCGCAGGTTTGTTTCGACCAGTTAGGAATTCTAAGTTTTAAGGTATATTCAACAGGCTTTTTGGCAGATGTCTTAATAAAAACCAAACCTTGACGTGGATAATCACTTAGTACTTGAATCGTTATTGGCACTCCCTTGACTACAGTTTCATATTTAGCCGGTCCATACCAGTTCAATACTATTCCATTATCATCCTGCATTAGAGCCCAATCACTTAATAATCCAAATCCACGCGGCGCATTTGCTGTGCAACAAGTCAAACCTCCAGGTGGAGAGCGTCTACCGTCCATAGGAGTATGATAATGACAGTACCCATCTCGAAGTTCATAGCCGGCTATCGCATTGACCAGACTCAATTCAAGTTCATCAGCCACAATAGGGTTGCCGGTAAGCTTTAACATCTCAATACACATCGCAGACCAGGCAATGGTACAACAGGTTTCCTTGGTTAAACGGTCATAAGGGTTGCCTCGTGCCTCTTCTCCAGAGCTGAAAGCTCCGTGATTAAACCGTTCGAACTTAGCAATACTCCACCAAATCTTCTCAAATGCCTGTTTATACTGCTCCTCACCGGTCAACCAATATAGCTCCGCCAGTGCCATTATTCCATGTAATGCTTCCCAGCGACTAATCTCATTTTCAAAATATTCTTTTCCGGCAAGTGCATTTGCTGCATAATCAACATTTTTAGCATATTCTACATCGACGATCTGCTTGGCCAAATCCAAATATCGCTGTTGCCCCGTGACACGGTATAATAAGCAAAGCGAATGCCCGGGCGAAAGATTGGTATAAAAATCCATTCGGGAACCCATCTCTCCGGGTTTATTTAAAAATTTATCGCACAGCAAATCTGCAATTTTACAACTTGCCGCCAAGGCCTGTTGATCACCGGTAGTCTCATACCAGAGGGTTAGGCCCATCATACCAAAATAATGTCCCCATAAATCCCAGTTTTGCGGGGCAATAACGTTGTACTTTTCTTCTGATACTCTACAGGTAAGACGGTCACTTTTTTCATATACACCTAAGTAGCCGTCTTCAGCCTGTAATGAGATAAGTTTTTCAACAAATTTGCTTAAATACTTTTTAAGAGCGGGAACATTAGTAAGACGATATATCTGTACAGCGCTAGTTAGGTATTTACCATAAAATTCACCGGCCCAGGGTAATAATAAAACCGGATGTGACTCTTGTTCACGTGTCGCCAGAAAATCCAGCATCTCAGGATGTTTGTCAGGAGCAACCATAACCCAATTCTCCGATATGGTGGTTATGTAATCCTTCATAAATCCAAAGAGTTGATACTTGGTTTCCGGTATCGGCCTGAATATTCTCCGTTCCACCATATTTGTATCCCCCAGTGCTATTACCGTATTAAAAAGGGAAGAACAAATAAGTCCAACGGTCAGATTTTTCTTAAACAAATTCATTACCATCCCATAGGTTAAAATTCAGCTATTAAACCACCGATAAACACTACGTTTTACATTCAACTTTTCAAAAAGCAATATTTGGTTTTTAATTACTTTGTTAGTATTTCCTTTGCGTGCTTAGCGCCTTAGCGAGAGTTGTTTTATATTTATATTTTGATATTAAAT
>JAUVKG010000160.1 GCA_030596365.1 Chlamydiota bacterium
TAGTATTAAAAACAAAAGTTCCGAATTTAGTTTTAAGAGAGCATTTTTTTTTGGCAATATTTACTTTATATCCATCTGGAATTTTAAATATGTATTCACTGGTTTGTGAGCCTAATTCTTTTATTTTCAACGGATATTTCCTTATTTCAAGACCTTTTAAATATTCTTGAGATTCAAATGGAAACGGCAGAGAAAATGTAATGGAATGATCACTTATATGCCCGAATTGTGATGCAGAAAATGTTAAATCAATTATGACAGGTAAATGCTTATGAGGTTTCTGATTTTTAACTTCAAAATCAAGTAGTCTGGCACTTGAATTTAATTTACCGACGAGATAGCTTCCCAGATCCCGTATTTTAGGAAGGTTTTCTAAAACTCGTCGGAAAGTAGCGGCATCATTTTGCCATAAAACACCTTTAAATGATCCTGTAAAAGTACCATCTTCAAATATTTCACCGTTAATGTAATCGCATGAACGTGATTCATTTGGAGAAGCAAGAGGAGTTCTTAAAAGTTTATAATCATTTTCATTTATAACAAGCGCGATGACATTTTGATCTTCCGAGGGAAGCAGGTAATATTCACCAAGCCTATAGGTCGGGTCAACAAACATTCCATTTTCACCTATTCCCGGAATATAAACTATGGCATGATTAAAGACATCCGGAGTAGGAACATTTGTTATAATCTGTCCTTCGCTTGCAATACGGATTAATACAGTTGAAGCCGGAATTTTTAATGATTTAAGCATTTCAGCCATAAGCAAAGATAAATCTTTACAATCGCCACAACGATTAGCAAGAATATCCGGAATAGAATGAGGTTTAACTTTAGCGATATTATTTTCATACATTTGCGTATAACGAAAGTTTTCTGTAATGTAATTAAAAATAAGTTCAATTTTTTGCAGGTTGGAAGTAGCGTTTTGTGTGATCTTTCTCGCTAATTTACTCATATTTTCATCACCTTTGATAATTTCATTCACCATTCCGCGCTGCCAGTCGACAATCATATCCCAGTTAGTAATTGTTGATAAAGAAACACGATTGGCAAGGTCATAATAAGGAGGGGATAAGGTTTCTGAACGGTACATTGGAACATTGGTGAAACTCCATTTCCAAACAAAACTCGATTCGAAATTAGAAGTTAAACAGCTTATGTCCTCAGGCCGGGTGAAAATGCAAACATTTCTGTTAGTCGGCAGAGCGATAGCGAACTCCGCCTGTTCGATTTTGCTTTGATTATAATCAAAAGTATGAGAGATATAAAAGTTTTCATCCATCCAACTGCTGCCATATCTGTCCCACATACATTTATATTCGATAATATCTTCTACCTGTACATTTGGGAATTCAATTTGTCCGCTGTCAAGATGGGTTGCCTCCAGTGAGTTCCCGATTTTTTTATGAGTAACAGCGCGAAGCAGTCGTGATGAACGTCCGCCTGGCAGGTCTATAGAGGAGTATTTTTTTACGCCATTTGGATGGAGGACTTTACAGATAACGTGATACATATGTCTTGAAGAGCCATCGGCATATACCTGAACTAAATACTGACGAAACAGAATTCTTGATAATTCTTCAACTGAAGACTGTTCAATGTTTTTATATTTTTTGATCAAAGCATCTGATTGTTTTTGCGTGAGGCCGAACTCATCAAAAAAAGCTTTTCCTCTGCCCTCAAGGAAGTCAAGATATTGTCTTAACCAAAGATAATCCGGTGAATATTTAAGAGCATCATGATAAGAATTAATAGCGTTATCACGTTCATTTGCCATATTATATGTATCGCCGAGCAATTTATAAAATCTAAAGTTGTCAGGGAAAAAAGCAAGTGCCTGTTGACAAGTTTTATAACTGTTAGTAATATCACGTAAACTTATATATGCATCTAATTTAAGCCTTAGAACATCCGGATCATAGGGAAAAAGTTTTTGCATAATATTGATTTGATTGAAGAATTCATCAAATCGAGTTTGATATAAAAACAGTTGAGCCAGGTTAAATCTATCAATGTTGTTATTGTATTGATATTTCAGCGAATTATTTAAAGCTTTTTCTCTTGCATTCATGAAATTTTTACTGCGTGATGCATTTTCAAGCCATCTGTATGATTCTGCATACTCAGGGAAAAGTTTGCATGTTTCTATTGCAAGACGATAGGCATCCTCGTCCCAGTCGCGTGAATAATAAAGTTCAATTAAATCTAATCTTGCGGAAAAACAATTTGTATTTATAGATAATACTTTTTCAAAAAGAGGCTGTGCTAAATCATAAATTTTTCTGCTGGCATAATGATCACCAATGTTGCATAACGCTTTTACTGCAAGGGGATCGCAAGCGAAAGCCAGACGATAAGCAGCTACGGCTTGAGAATCGGAATCTTTATAAGAATAGCATCTTCCTAAGAAATACATATCAATAGCGCCTGCGGCGCCGTTATTCATAAGTTGTTCAAGATGTTGTATTGCTTTATCATAGACACGTGCCACGCGATAATATCTTGCAAGAGTTACATGAGCATAAAGATTGTTATCATTTGTTTCACATATTGTTTTCCAATATTCAATGCCCGGAGAATGAAGAGGCTTTGGCCAGCGATTTGTTTCATTACATTTTAGCGGGATGGTCTTGTCATCAGGCTGAATATTTTTTAAGAATAATGGCGAGTTGTCAGGTGAGGTAAGTCTTGCAAAAAAGTCGTTGCCATTATTTTCCATACACAGTTTAACAACACAAAAATTTGTACCGGCTTTCAGTTCAACAGGAATCCTATACATGTAACTTTCGTAAGCGCAATATTTTTCATATTCTGCGGTTGGAACGCCGTTGATCCACACACGAAAAGTACCCGGGAAAGAGAGATGAAGCACCGCGGAAGTCTGCTGTGGAGCAATTATACCTGTTCTCAAATAAACTGTAATCCAATTTGCCGGACGAATGAACTGGAAATTTATATTTCCATATTTAGCAAACGGAACAGTAGATCTCCAATTCACTTTCCATTCTTTACCTTTATAATCATTCTCAAGAGAAAGATTTTCTTCCGGAGGGAAAGTCTTTTTGAGACCTGTACGTTCGTTATTATCAAAACCTCCGGCAATCATCCAGTTGGTTAACGGAGCAAGTTTTGTGAGATAGTTTTCCCCATCTTTTGTTTTACCGAGAGCAAACATTTTTTGACTGAGATAATCGTCAATCAACAAGCGAAGATAATTATTTGAAATTTTCGGCAGTATTTCCTTTAAATATTTTATTTCGTTTATTGTGTCAGTTCTGCTTCCATAAGGATCTGACAATCTTCTTAACGCGTATTCAGAATCGCGGTTGTTTTGTATCGCGTGAAGAAAATATTGTTTTGCTTTTGCGTCTTCACCGCGTACAGCATATAAATCACCAAGTGCGAGATGGGCCGGGACATAATTTTCATTAATAGCAAGAGCATTAGTGAAACAATTGACAGCCTGCACAGCATTTGTTTTAATATTGTATTCATGGAGACCATTATTAAACCAATCTTTTGCGGATAGATTTTGATTAGTTTGAGCATAAGAGAGAATTGTAAATAAAATAAAAAAATAACAGATTGATTTTTTATAATAGTTCATGTTTTTTGACGGGGGTTATATTTATTATAGACATCTCACTTCGAGTCGAAGTGAGGTACTTTATAATCGACAATTCTTGTTGATTAAAGAGAGTAAATTAAAGAGATTAAATTTCCTCTTCGAGCAAATTTGATTTCTGTGTGTTTGAGAATTAATTTTAGTGCATAAATTTCATTTCTTTAGTTTGCACTTACATTTATAATGAACAAATCAGGAAATCAAATTAATCGGGCAGTTGCCTGATTAATTTACTCTCTTGAGTCCTCTAAGTATGTTTATTTGCGCTATGACTACTTTTCCAACTTGGTCAATTTTTATTAAATCCTCATCTTGCGCATTAATAATTCCACTTATAGAACCGAATTCTTTTAATAATTTTCTTGCCATTTCCGGTCCAACGCCTTTCATCTGCATCAACATTTTTTCTTCCATTAAAGAGACGCTGCGTTTTGTTCTGAAATCATAAGTGCAATACGGTTTACGTTCATAATTTTCATACTTAAGTAAACAATTTAAAATCCAAGCTGTACCTTTTAAATCGGTACTTCGTAAAACAGGTATATACCAACGCGAAGCGAGTGAACATAAAATACCACGAATTCTTGGTGAGGCCGGTAAACGTTTACCTTCTATAATAATTATCGCGCGTTTATTATCTTTTTTTAAATTAACTATCTGGGAAGATAGTCTTTGGTCATTTAAACTTTCAAGGAAGTCCGTTACAGTTTTTCTTTCGATAAAAATGTTTTCGTTAATGATATAATCACCGATACTTAATCTTAAAAATTTAAACTTGACATTCAGTTTCACAAGTTCATCGCAAATGCCGGATTTGAGTTCTCGATCATCAATAAGTATCATATAAATTTCCTCTTCGAGCAAATTTGATTTCCAAGTGTAGGCATATTAATTTTAGTGCATAAATTTCATCTCTTTAGCCTGCACTTATATTTATAATGAACAAATCAGGAAATCAAATTAAGTTTTGTGAAAAATTTAATTTCATCTCTTTAGCCTGCACTTATATTTATAATGAACAAATCAGGAAATCAAATTAATCGGGCAGTTGCCTGATTAATTTCATCTCTTTAACACAATACCGCACCTGTGTTCGCGCTGGTGGCCATTCTTTGATATCGTCCCATCCAACCGTAGTCAAGACGTTTTTCCGGTGGCTTCCACTCGGATTTTCTTCTCGCCATTTCATCATCGGAAATCAGAACCTCAAGTTTGTGCTCAGGAATATTTATTGAAATTATGTCACCTTCATTGATTAAACCTATCGGTCCGCCGGCAGCAGCTTCAGGTGAGATGTGGCCGATACACGCGCCATGCGTTCCTCCGGAGAATCTTCCGTCAGTTATCAATGCGACTTTGTCACCGAGATTTTGCCCCATAATATATGAAGTTGGAGCGAGCATTTCCTGCATTCCCGGTCCGCCTTTTGGTCCTTCTAATCTTATAACAACAACATCGCCCGCTTTAACTTTTCCTGCCAGGATACCTTCACAGGCATCTTCCTGCGAGTCAAAAATAACTGCAGGACCTTCGTGCACAAGCATTTTTGGATCAACACCGGCAGATTTTACAACTGAACCGTCCGGAGCGAGGTTACCATATAAGATTGTAAGTCCGCCTGTTTTGCTGTAAGCGTTATCTATTTCGCGGATACATTCTTTATCTTTCGAGTTGCAGTTGGCGAAATTTTCGCCTATAGTTTTACCTGTAACGGTTAAACAATCTGTATTCAACAATCCATCGTTTTTACTAATTTCACAAAGAATAGCTGATATTCCACCTGCAATGTCCACATCTTCAATATGATAACTTGAAGACGGGCTGACCTTACAGATATTTGGGGTTTTCCCTGAGAGCTCATTAATTCTTGATAAATCGTATGGTATGTCAGCGGAATTAGCAACAGCGAGAGTATGCAAAACGGTGTTAGTTGAACCACCCATAGCCATATCGAGTATTAAGGCATTATCGAAAGATTTTTTTGTAACAATATCTTTCGCACAAATATTATTTTTAATTAAATTCATAAGCATGTGAGCTCCGCTTTTCCATAAATCTTTCCGACGCTCGTCAAGCGCGAGAATAGTTCCATTCCCCGGAGGTGCTATGCCAAGTGCTTCGCATAAACAATTCATAGAATTAGCGGTAAACATTCCAGAGCATGAACCGGCACCGGGACACGCGCATGATTCTATTTCTTCGAGTTGTTCTTCATTAATTGTGCCTGCTTTATATTCTGCAACTCCTTCGAAAACGCTAACAAGATCAATAGCTTTACCTGAAGAAGTATGACCGGCCGCCATTGGTCCGCCACTAACAAATATTGAAGGGATATTGCAGCGCATAACTCCCATCAGCATTCCGGGTATGATTTTATCGCAATTTGGGATACAATAAACGCCGTCGAATTTATGTGCACGCAGCATTGTTTCAACACTGTCAGCTATGAGTTCGCGGCTTGCGAGGGAGTATTTCATGCCTGTATGTCCCATTGCGATACCATCGCAAATACCGATGACATTGAATTCAAAAGGTACACCGCCTGCATCGCGGATTTCCTGTTTTACCAGTTCAGCGACTTTATTCAAATGAATATGTCCGGGAATAATTTCATTAAAGGAGTTGCAGACTGCAATAAACGGTTTACCGATATCATCTTTTTTTAAACCGCAAGCTTTTAACAGACTTCTGTGCGGAGCTCTTTCTAATCCTGATTTAATAGTATCACTTAACATTTTTTTACCTCCTTTTATATTTAATTATTTACATTATATTTCTGTTGAAAAGTATAACAAACAATGATTTGGCTGTCAATATGGAAGAATACCACGCCAATGGTGTGGGTGGAAGGTGTGAAGGTGTGAAGGTACGAAGGTGGGAAGGTGGG
>JAUVKG010000177.1 GCA_030596365.1 Chlamydiota bacterium
AATCCATCAATCCATCAATCCATCAATCCATCAATCCATCAATCCATCAATCCATCAATCCATCAATCCATCAATCCATCAATCCATCAATCCATCATTCCATCATTCCAATAATCCATCAATCCATAAGCTGGAAGCTTATGTTACTCTATTCCAAGCACATCCTTCATCGTATAAATTCCCGGCTCTTTACCTGCAAGAAACTGTGCCGCGCGTAATGCCCCTTTTGCAAATGTGTCTCTGCTGCTCGCTTTGTGTGTCAACTCAATTCTTTCGCCGTCGGCGGCAAAAACAACTGTGTGATCACCAACAACATCTCCGCCGCGTAACGAGTGAACAGCTATTTCGCCTTTAGGTCGCGTGCCGGTATCTCCTTCTCGTCCGTAGATTCTTTTTTTTTCATATTCCAAGCCGCGTGCTTCTTCCACAAGTTCAACCAATCTAACTGCTGTACCACTTGGTGCGTCTTTTTTATGGTGGTGATGCATTTCAATTATTTCGATGTCATAATTTTCGTCAAGTATTTTTGCTGATTTTTTTGCGAGAGCAAAAAGCAGATTCACACCAACGCTAAAATTTGGAGCGTGAATTATCGGAATATTTTTTGATGTGATTTCGATGGCAGATTTTCCCTGGTCATCAACTGCTGTAGTTCCAAACACTGCACAAACCTTTTCTTTTTCATAAATTTTCAGTCGATCTGTAATTCCATCAGCGAGAGCAAAATCAATGACTACATCCGCTCCGGCACAAGCCGATTCTAAATCATCAGTGATTAAAATATTGTTTTTCTCAATGCCGGAGGCAATACCGGAATCCTTTCCGATAAGCAAACATTGAGGAACGTCTACCGCGCCGGCAACATTAAGATTTTCCGCTTCAGCCGCACAGGCGATAAGTCTTTTCCCCATTCTGCCTGCCGCGCCGCAAATACAAATATTCATTTTAATTGGATAATTTAGTAATTAATTAATTTA
Source organism: Chlamydiota bacterium (assembly GCA_030596365.1). Taxonomy (GTDB): domain Bacteria; phylum Auribacterota; class UBA3054; order UBA3054; family B51-G9; genus B51-G9. Next base: position 978 of record JAUVKG010000177.1, read on the forward strand.
GTAATTTTCCTAACGAAGAAACGCTTTGCATTCATTCATCAATTCATCAATTCATCAATTCATCAATTCTACAATTCTGCAATTCTACAATTCTGCAATTCTTCCATTATTTTCTCCACTACAATTTCCGGTGAAATATCCGCCATGCAAATCTCCCCATCAGGACATTTTCTTTTGTAACATGGCGCACATTTTCTGTCGATTACAATCACATTTTTTTGTTGATTGTAAGGACCATGTCTTACAGGATTTGTAGGTCCCATCAACGCAACAATTTTTGCACCTACTGATGCAGCACAGTGCATTGGACCGGTATCTGTTGTCAAAACAGCTTTGCTTTCCCGACAAAGCGCGAACAATTCACCAAGTGAAATTTTTCCTGCGAGAGAAACAATAGCGGATTCACCACAACCATTTTCAACAGCATAATGCATCACTTTTTCAGCTAGATGAATTTCATTTCGAGAGCCGGTAAGGAAAATTTTCAAACCTGTTTTTTTGTAAATAATTGCCGCTGCTTTACCGAAAAATTCAACAGGCCAACTTTTAGTTTCCCATCTCGATCCAACAACAAAAACGAGAAAATCATTGTTAATAAGTTTATACTTCCATTTCAAGTCAGCGGTTTTCTCTTCCAAGCCAAACCATTTCCATTCAGCAATGGGATTTTCATCACCTAATTTTTTTAATGTTTCTAAACAACAATCAACTGAATGCGTTTCGTTCCGCTTAACGTCAACTTTTACATTGTAAAAAAGATGGGCCAATTCACGAGCGTCAGAAAAACCAACCCGAACAGGCGCACGGGTAACAAATGTAAACCAACCGCTTCTAATCAATCCTTGAAGATCAATAACAATATCATAATGTTTTTTTTTCAGTTCAAGGGAAATTTTTGAAACATTAGCAATTCCTGAAAAAACAGAACGGATATTCCGCCATGCTCCACGCTCAAATCTGATAACCTTGTCCACTCCTGCCAATTCTACCAATTCAGCGTATTCAGAATTAACGAACCAGTGTATTTCGCAATCAGGAAAAAGTTTCCTTAATCGCGGAACGATAACGAGTCCGTTAACTACGTCGCCAAGAGCGCTGGGCTTTATAACAAGGATTTTCATACTAACATCTGAATCTGACACCCTGATTAGTGGTTACTCGAAAAGGCATTTTGTTAGAATCATTTCTTAAATTCCCCTCCTGTTTTAGGAGGGGTGGACGCAAAGCGGACGGGGTGTTTTTTTTGTCGCCCACTTTTCGAGCAAGCCATATTATTAAACAGCTTCAATGTCAGTAATTTCGGGAATATCAGCTCTTAATGTTTCAAGCACAAAACCTTTAAGCGTGATTAATGCTCCGGGACAACCACCGCAAGCTCCTTTCAATTTTACAAGAACAACATTATCGTCTCTTACGTCCACGAGTTCGCAAGATCCGCCGTGAGTTCCGAGTGCCGGATTAATTTTTTCATCTATAATTTTCTGTACTTTTTCTTTCATAGCTTGATTCCTATGTGTAATATGTTATAATAATAATGTATATTTATTGTATCAGACAACGGCTATTTTTGCAATAGAATTATATTTCGACGCTTGACGTTGGATGCTGGATACTGGATGCTGGATACTGGATGCTGGATGCTGGATACTGGATGCTGGATGCTGGATGCTGGATACTGGATGCTGGATACTGGATGCTGGATGCTGGATACTGAATGCTGGATACTGGATGCTGGATACTGGATACTGGATACTGGATGCTGGATGCTGGTTTTTAAACTCCCCTCCTTTACTAAGGAGGGGTGCCCAAAGGGCGGGGTGTTTGACCTTTGACCTGAATAGGGCAACCACAAGGGATGCCCCTACTGACTTATTAAAACCTTATGATGCTTTTTACTAATACTCAAACTCGAAAAAAAGAAGAATTTATCCCTTTGAATAAACAAAATGTCTCCATGTACACTTGTGGGCCAACGGTTTACAATTTCGCGCATATCGGAAATTTTCGCGCGAATGTCACCTACGACCTAGTAAAACGATGGCTGAAATTTCGCGGTTTCGATGTTAAACATGTTATGAACATAACTGATGTTGACGATAAAACTATTCGTGATTCTATTACAGAAGGGATAACTCTAAAACAATTGACAGATAAATATACCAACGCGTTTATGGACGATTGCAAAACGCTGCGCGTGATCGCACCAGACGTTTACCCTCGTGCAACAGAAAATATCCCTCAGATGATAAATCTTGTGAGCGAACTTATTGACAAAGGTTTCGCATACAAAGCCGCTGACAACTGCGTTTATTTTTCAATTTCAAAATTTAAAGATTACGGAAAATTATCACACCTTAATCTGAGCGAACTAAAACAAGGCAAACGTGTTGCTAATGATGAATACGACAAAGAAAACGTTTCTGATTTCGCTCTATGGAAGGCATGGTCAGAAAATGACGGCAACGTTAAATGGGATAGCCCTTGGGGACCAGGACGACCGGGATGGCATCTCGAATGCTCGGTTATGGCACGTGAATTTCTTGATGACACAATTGATATCCATATGGGTGGCGAAGATTTGATTTTTCCACATCACGAAAACGAAATCGCTCAAAGCGAAGCTGCAACCGGTAAAACTTTTGTTGAATATTGGATCCATAACGCATACCTTCTTGTCGAAGGAAAAAAAATGTCGAAATCTCTCGGAAATTTCTTTACCGCTCGTGATCTCATTGATAAAGGATGGACAGGTAGAGAAATAAGATATGTCTTGCTTTCATCTCATTATCGCCAACAATTGAATTTTACTTTCGATGGACTACACGCGGCTCGCAGCGCGCTGCAGCGACTTGATGATTTACGCGAAAAACTTTCCTCCGCTGCCGGTGAAGGCGAAGCAGAAGCTGAAATAACTACTGCTGTCAACTCTGCAAAAGAAAAATGGATTGCTTCACTCGACGATGATTTGAATATGAGTCCGGCACTTGCGGCATTGTTTGATTTAGTACGCGAAGCAAATAAATTTATTGAGTCCGGCAAGATGAACAAAAGCAGTGCAGAAATTGTTTTGGGGTTTTTGGATGAAACAGATGAAATTCTTGATGTAAAAAAAGATGACAATGAAATCCCGGAAGAAATTATTGTTCTAGCCGAAGAAAGAGCCGTGGCGCGAAAAGAAAAAAACTGGTCACGAGCTGACGAAATCAGAAACATTTTAAAAGAAAAAGGCTATACTGTCGAAGACACACCTGAAGGACCAAGAGCGAAGAAGTTATAATTGTCAGGTTGATAAACAACTCACTTCGCACAGGTATACGCCGGGTTAAAAAGATCAGTGAGATACTCTTTTGGTAAAACTTATTATGAAAAATTGTTTGATATTAACAGCAGCTGTTGTTGCCACTTCAACTGTGCTAGCACTTCAACCTCCGCGTAAAGGGGAAATTGAAACATTGCGTCAGAAAGGCATTCTTCAAAAACAAGTTGACCGTGCGGTAATGTATGGAAACCATAGAGTAAAACCTGAACTCGCGGCAAGAACAATTGCAAAATTAAACGCGATGTTTTCGCCTGAAGAGTCAAAATTAATGGCTCCCCTGCCCGCGTGGCGTGGTATGCCGACAACCGGCACCAACAAAATTCTTGTTTTTCTGATAGATTTTCCTGATGCCAACAGCACAAGCTCTTATGGTTCAATAACCAATCAGCTATTCGGCGCGGGTTTAGCAAGCCATTATCCCCGCGAGAGTCTTCAAAAATATTATTGGCGCGCCTCTTATGGAAAACTTTTTATTGATGGTACGGCTCTCGGATGGTACAGAATGCAGCACACGAGAGATTGGTACACTACTACTTATGGGGATGGCAATTCTGCCAATTTTCAAATAACTAAAGAAATAGCAGAACATTATAATGGAACTCATGACTACAGCCAGTATGATAATGATGGAGATGGTAAAATCGATTATTTCGCCGTGATCTGGTCGGGTGCTCATGGTCCCTGGGCAAGTTTCTGGTGGGGATATCAATGGTCACTTTACAGTGGTAATCTTACTCTCGACGGTGTTCGCTTCTATGATTTTTCATGGCAATGGGAAACTTACAATTATCCTTCAGGTACTTTTGATCCATTGGTCATAATTCACGAAACAGGACACGCTCTCGGTTTACCGGATTATTATGATTATAATGGAGAAATCGGGCCCGATGGCGGAGTGGGCGGACTTGATATGATGCATGGTAACTGGGGCGATCATAATTGTTTCAGTAAATTCATGCTTGATTGGCTTCAGCCTACTAACGCATTGACTCCTCTGAATGATTTTACTTTGAGAGCGACTGCAGAATATCCTGAAGCAGTAATGGTTATGCCGGGTGTTGATAATTCAACACCATATAAAGAATATTTCATGGTGCAAAATCGTTATCGTACACTAAATGACACAAACTATCCTGGCAACGGACTTTTGGTTTGGCATATTGATGCAACTCCTGATAGCCTAGGAAGTGACTTTAAATATGATAATTCTTACACTTCACATAAACTTCTTCGGCTAATGGAAGCTGATGGACTTGAAGAAATTGTAAACAATGGCACGGCAGATGCTGGTGATTATTATAATTCAGGCGAAATATTTGGGCCTTATTCAACACCTGACAGTAAAAATTACGCCGGCAATAACACACTGGTTTCCATCTCAGATATTTCTGCTGACGGAATATCAATGACAGCCGACATAGAGATTTTGCCTGAACCTACTTTAACAATTATTGTATTATCAGCTATTATTTTGGCTTTTAGAAAAACAAAATGAAAAAAAATCCTAAACAAGGTATATTTATTACTATTGAAGGTCCGGACGGCTGCGGAAAAAGTACCCAGGCTGATGTTCTTGTTGCTTTCCTTAAAACAAAAAATCATTCCGTAACTCTGACTCGTGAGCCGGGAGGTTGTTCAATTGGCGAGGAAATAAGAGAAATCCTACTAAAACCCCGCGGCCAGCAAAATCTAAGTGATGAAACAGAGCTTTTTCTCTTCGCGGCTGCCCGGGCACAGCACGTCCGCGAAACTATTTTACCGGCTTTGGACAGGGGGAATATCGTTGTTGCTTCAAGATTTATTGACGCAACAACTGCTTATCAGGGTTACGGACGCGGACTTCCTATTGAAAACATCCGCGATGTCAACAAAT
>JAUVKG010000398.1 GCA_030596365.1 Chlamydiota bacterium
ACGGTTCGCTGCTTTTCAATGTTCGGTTTTTCATCAATCTATGTTATTTTTAAAGAAGATGTAGATTTTTATTGGTCACGCTCGCGGATTCTTGAAAAACTTAACAGCCTGCCTAAAGACACACTGCCGGATGGCGTTAAACCAACTCTCGGCCCCGATGCAACACCTCTAGGTCAGATTTTCTGGTACACTCTTGAAGGAAAAGATAAAAACGGAAATTCTACCGGCGGATGGGATCTTAATGAACTTAGAACTATTCAGGATTGGTATGTACGTTACGCTCTACTCGCTGCAGATGGAGTAAGTGAAGTCGCTTCCGTTGGCGGTTTCGTTCAGGAATATCAAATTGATGTTGACCCGGATGCAATGCGTTCCTACGATATTACAATTAATGATGTAATTAAAGCGGTAAAAAATTCAAACAAAGATGTCGGCGCGCGAAATATTGAAATTAATAAAGTCGAATATATAATTCGGGGTCTCGGGTTTATTAAAAATGTTGAAGATATTGAAAATACAGTCGTAACAGTTAATGAAAATGTTCCCGTCTTTGTTAAAAATATCGCTCATGTAGCTCTTGGTCCGGCTTTTAGAAGAGGCGCTCTTGATAAAGGCGGCGCGGAAGCGGTTGGCGGTGTTGTTGTTGTAAGATACGGTGAAAATCCTCTTGCTGCAATTAAAAATGTTAAAAAGAAAATTAAAGAACTATCCATCGGCTTACCCAAAAAAACTCTGCCGGACGGTACTGTTAGTAAAGTTACTATCGTGCCATTCTATGATCGTACAGGATTAATCAACGAAACTTTGGAAACGCTTAATAGCGCCTTAACGGAAGAAATTCTTGTGACCGTTATCGTTGTTCTTGTGATGATTATGCATTTCTCAAGCTCCATGCTCATTTCAGGTATGCTCCCGCTTACTGTTCTGCTCTGCTTTATCGCAATGAAATTCTTCCGCGTTGACGCCAACATTGTTGCACTCTCGGGTATAGCGATTGCGATTGGAACTATAGTTGACATGGGTATTGTTATTTCTGAAAATATTCTGCAGCACCTTGCTAAAGCTGACGTAAACGAAAATAAACTTGAAATTATCTTACGCGCAACTAAAGAGGTAGGCAGCGCTGTCGTTACAGCTGTCGCAACAACCGTTGTAGGCTTTCTGCCTGTTTTTGCGATGACCGGTGCGGAAGGGAAATTATTTCGTCCTCTTGCTTTCACAAAAACGTTTGCGCTTATTGCTTCTTTGATAATTGCTATTACGGTTATTCCTCCAATGGCGCATCTTATTTTTAAGCGTCCAAAGGCGATTCCGGGTAAATATGACAAAGTTAAGAAATATATTATTACTTTTATTGCCGCGATAATTGTTCTTATTTTTCTCGCTAAAAAATGGATGCCGCTCGGAATTGAAAACGACACAATTATTAACGCCGGGTTTGTTGCGTTAACCATTGGCTCGATTTTATTTATTCTGATGCTTTTCAATTATTTTTATTCCAGTGTTTTAAGATGGTGTCTTAATAATAAAATATTGTTTCTCTCTCTGCCGGTAATAATTGTTGTCTTCGGCTTTTCGGTATGGCTGGGATTTGATAAAGTATTCGTTTGGCTGCCTGCGCCGGTGAAAAATTTAGAAATAGTAAAAAATATTGCTGACAAATTCCCACCGCTCGGAAGAGAATTTATGCCGCCGCTTGATGAAGGATCATTCTTATTTATGCCAACTACAAGCCCACACGCCTCAATTGGCGAGGTGCTTGACGTTATCGCAAAACAGGACGCCGCTATAAATCAAATCCCGGAAGTTGAGCTCGCTGTCGGTAAACTCGGCAGAGCGGAAACTTCGCTTGACCCTGCGCCTATTTCGATGATAGAAACTATTATTAATTATAAGTCGGAATTTTTAAAAGATGAATTTGACAAACTATTAACTTTTAAATACAACAAAAATGAAAATGAAACCTTTAAAGATATAAATGGAATACCTCTTCCCGCAGATGATGGCAAACCTTATTATGTTAAAGGAAAATTTTTGCGTGATGATAATAATAAACTTATCCCTGATAAAAAAGGAAATGTTTTCAGATTGTGGAGGAAACCGCTTGATACTTCTATAAATCCGGAAAGAAAAATCTGGAAAGGAATTAATAATCCAGACGATATTTGGGACGAAATAATCTACGCCGCAAAAATACCGGGCACTACTTCCGCTCCAAAATTAAGACCTATCGCCGCTAGAATCGTTATGCTGCAAAGCGGTATGAGAGCTCCAATGGGTGTGAAAATTAAAGGCCCTGACCTGAAAACTATCGAAAAAACAGGCATCGAAATCGAAAGATTACTTAAACAACTGCCTTCCGTAAATGCTGATACTGTTAACGCTGACAGACTTGTAGGAAAACCTTATCTCGAAATCGATATTGATAGAAATAAAATTGCACGCTATGGTATTAATATCTCGGATGTTCAAAATGTTATTGAAACGTCAATTGGCGGTATGAAAATTACAACTACTGTTGAAGGAAGAGAACGTTATCCGGTAAGAATCCGTTACAAACGCGAATTAAGGGACTCAATTGAAAGTCTCAACAATATACTTGTTCCGGCTCATGGCGGAGCACAAATACCTATAAAGCAGCTTGCGACAATAAATTATATCCGTGGTCCTCAATCGATAAAAAGTGAAGATACTTTTTTAATCGGCTATGTACTCTTTGATAAGAAAAAAGGCTTTGCGGAAGTTAATGTCGTTGAACATGCTCAAAAATACCTCGATGATAAAATCAAATCCGGGGAACTGATTATTCCGGCAGGGGTTAGTTACACTTTTGAGGGGAGTTATAAATCACAGGTTCGCGCGAGAAAAAAACTGTCGGTTATTTTACCTCTCGCTCTTTTTGTAATCTTTATCATAATTTATTTGCAGTTTAAATC
>JAUVKG010000100.1 GCA_030596365.1 Chlamydiota bacterium
TTAATTTCTATATTTTTAAATTTGAGCCTGTTTTTGATTTAAACTCTGAAGAAGTAATAACGCCGAAGATCACATGAGCTTCACCGCGAATTTCATTATGAACGATTCTAATAGCTTCATGAACATCATTCAAAGTAGCATCATGACCTGACACGAATGAAATCATCACTTGTTTAGCGCCAACGATATCGTTTCTTTCCAAAAGCTGGCTTGCCATAGCGTATCTAACAGCTTTAACCGCGCTATTTCCACCCGTTGCGTCACCGAAACCGATCATTGACTCCCCTTTTTCTTTAAGTACAGTCATAATATCATTATAATCAATATTGACGATACCAACTTTTACAATTAGGTTTGCAATAGCACTAAACGTGTTGTTTAAAACATCATCCGACAAACGGAAAGCTTCCTCAATCGGCATATCATCACCGGCAAGTTTAGTTATTCTATCATTAGGGATACAAATAACAGAATCAACAATTTGGCGAAGTTCATCAAGACCTTTTTTAGCAACTTCTTCGCGTTGAGTACCCTCAGTGGAAAACGGTAAAGTAACAACTGCAACTATCAACGCGCCGGCAGCTTTTGCCGCTTTTGCAATAACGGGAGTTGCGCCGGTACCTGTTCCTCCGCCAAGACCTGTTGCGAGGAAAACTAGGTCGGAACCGGAAACCATTTCGCATATTTTTTCATAATCTTCTTCAGCGGCTTTTTTCCCTATTTCAGGATCAGCGCCGGAACCGAAGCCATTAGTCAACCTTTCTCCTATCTGGATTTTATTTTCAACATCTAATACGTTAAGCGCCATCAAATCGGTATTAACAGCAATAAACCGCGCACGGTCTTTGTTTGATTGCATGATGTGATTTAACGCGTTACCGCCACCACCGCCTACGCCGATTACCTGTATATGAATTTTACCGTTTTTCATTTTTTTCCTCGTTTTATATTATTAATTAATGTCTGAAAATTTTATCAAAAAAGCCTATTGATTTTTTTAGTTCAGCAAGTCTTAAATTATATCCCGATTTTAGCAAACCAAGAATAGTTGCGCAGGACGGATCTCTCAAAAATTCATGCCTGTCGGAATATATGTTTAAATCACTCGTGCTGATATCCGGCATATTTAATAAAGGGGTAGCTACCCGCACCGGTTTCCCGAAATAATTTCTGGTTTTATCTTTAAAATGGTAAAGATGTGTCGAGCCGCCGACAAAGACTATTCCGCTACCGATGAGTGAATAGAATCCTTTATCAACGACATCACTTTTTATAAATTGAATTAATTCATCTACTCTTGATTCTATAATCATTTCGATATCAGCTTTCGGCAATGATTTATTATTTTTCACCGGCATACCAATTTTAATGATTGAAGGGTTTGAGTCAGCAGTAACTGCTTTTTTAGCATAAGTTTTTTTTATATCTTCCGCCTCATCCGCGCGAATATTCAGACCAATCATTAAATCATTTGTAATATGATCACCGCCAACAGCGAAAACATTTGAAAGATAAATTGTATTATTAAAATACACCGCATATCCGGTAGATCCGCCGCCGATATCAATCAGCAGCACGCCCTCTTTTTTTTCTTCATCTGAAAGAACGGATAAACCTGATGCAATAACATTCCAGCACATACCTGCAATTCTAAAACCTGCATCATTAATTACGCGGCCATGATTTTCCATTATTGTTCTGTCAGCGGTTACCATGTGAACTCTTGCTTCTATACGACCGGCAGCGCTTCCAACCGGATTTTCCTCAACTGCATGTCCATCCAGACGATATTCCTGAGTGATTTCGTGAATAGCCTCTCTACCTCTTTCCGCGGAATTAGCTCGTGCATTTTCGATCAGATTCGTGATATGTTTTTCTTTAATGGTATCATCTGCATCAAGATTATTTACAACTGCGGCAGTTGTGCAGCAATTTACATGACCGCCGCTAATTCCAACATGCAGGCTATCAACTTCCATACCGGCATCCCGTTCAGCCGATTCAACAGTAGCTCTCACCAGTTCCGTCACTTCACTTTTATTAACAATAACGATTTTTTTCATTCCCTGGGAAGGTTTAACAGCAGCACCAATAATTTCAATACCGTTTTCTGTGCTGCATTTTGCTATTGCCGCTCTGACGAACGAAGTACCTATATCGAGTCCTGTAATAATAAAGTCTTTTCTAGCCATAATAAGTCCATAAGATTAGAGCAAACGTGGAACAACAGCCACATTTGCAAAACGTAAGTCAATTTTATCAGCATTAATACGTTGAAAACGTAATTCATCAATCACACGCACGAGTCTCAAAACTATATCCTGTGAAAACTCGTGTGTGAAGTAACTTTTATTAACGGAAGCCGACTGAAAAACAATATCAGTAGGTTTCTCCAGGTTAATTTTTTTCACTTTTATAAAAGTATTTTTCTTAATATGTTTTAAGGTGTCAAGAAATTCCATGGCAACAGATACTCGAGGATTATCAATCTTCTTGCCCTCGTGATAAGCAACATTTCTAAGACCTGTAATTTGCGGCAGATGAAGCGCGTACTCCATTTTACTTTCTGAAAGCATTATTCCATCACCATCAATTGGAATATCATCGTTACCTTTATCATTGACAATAACAGCAATTGGTTCGCGTTCAATAACTTTAATAACAATCATATCCGGATGCCTTTTAGATACTCTGACAGTTTTTATATCCGGATGTTTCTCAAGTCGTTGTGCGATTGAGCTCAAAGATGTCGCGTAAATATTCATATTAGTTCTAAGACCGGAAATTTTTACAATGGTATATGGATCGATAGTTTGATTATTAACAACACAAACATGTTTTATGACAAAATTTGGATGTGAGAGAAATTTATTGAAAGCAAAAACTCCTACTATAAACAAAGCGACCAGCAACACGCCAATTATTATTGTTACAATCATCGCTTTAAACGCTTTAGCTGCCTTTTTCTTTTTCACAGCCGGCCGGGAAGCAACATTGCTATTAATATTAAGACCCATTTTTGATACATTATTACCATGAAAACTCATGAATTATCCTCCACTGTTTCAACAATTCTATGCGCAAGATTTGAGATTGTTCCCGCGCCAAGAAAAAGAATAGTTGCATTGGGTGAAACAATTTGTTTAAGTATCGCCGGAATATCATTAAGTTCCTTAACATAAACTGCATTATCGTTAATTTCCCGTACAGATTTATAAAGGGTCTCTCCGGTTACTCCAGCCGGTTCTTCTCCGGCGCTGTAAATATCTGTAAGAATTAATTTACCGCTCTTACCAAGCACATCGGTAAACTCATTAAAAAGTTTTTCAGTGCGGGTGAATCTATGGGGCTGAAATATTGTAACAACCGGTTTACCTAAAGCATTTGCTGTTCGGAGAGTAGCTTCAATTTCCCGTGGATGATGAGCGTAGTCATCAATAACATTTGCACCGCAGAACTTTCCTATGAATTGAAATCTTCTGTTAACACCTTCAAACTGCTCGCATCCTTTTTGAACAGACGAAATTGATGCTCCGGCAGTTCTTGCAGCGGCAATTGCTTGGAGCGCGTTAAGAACATTATGTTCTCCCGGGACATTAAGAGTTATTTTGAATTCACTTTCAGTATTAGACTCACGAACAAGAAATTCAGAAGAATGTTTATTCAATTTAATTTCCAGAGCGTTATAATCGGCTGAACAATTAACAGCGCAGCTAATCAATTTTTTCCCGGAAGCATATTTTTCGACAGCGATTTTAACATTTTCATCATCAGCGTTATAAATAAGAGCGCCTTCCGGTTTAACATTTGAAATAAATTTACCAAATGCTTTAATCAAAGCGTTTATATCTTCATAATAATCCATGTGATCAGTATCGATATTTAAAATAACCGCGATTTCAGAATCAAAAATTTGAAAAGAACCGTCACTTTCATCGGTTTCAACAACCACCCAATCGCTTCCCCCGTTTTTATAATAAGCGTTAAATTTCTGAATATAACCACCAACCACAGCTGTAGGATCTAATCCTGCCGCATCAAAGATAACTGCCGTTAAAGCCGATACAGTCGTTTTCCCGTGTGAACCTGCTATATTAACACCACGCGAATTATTTACAAGATTTGCAAGGAGCTCAGCTCTATGCAGACATTTTATATTATTTTTTTTAGCGTATATAAGTTCAGGATTATCTGTTTTAATCGCGGTGCTGTAAATAAAGACATCTACATCATTTATATTTTCAGCTTTATGTTCCACAAAGCAATTAACACCATGATTGCGTAACGCGTCAAGTACAGGTTTCTCAATACAATCCGAGCCGGAAACATTTGCTCCTCTCAGCGCGAGCAAGTGTGCCATTGGATTCATTCCGACACCTCCGATTCCACAAAAGAAACATTTAGCATTTTTATGATTCCAGGGAAACATATTTTTATTATTTTTATTATTTTTATTATTCATTTTTTTCAATAAAATCGCATAACAATTTATCAGCATCAGGCTTTGCTATTGATAAAGCAGCATTGCTCATTTCTGCTCTCATGCTTTCATTTGAGATTATTTCCTTTAAAGTTTCATAAATCATCTCGGATGTCAGCGTTTCCTCGCAAATAACTTTTGCGCATCCGGCATTTTCCATCATTCTAGCATTTTCTTTCTGATGGTCATCAGTAGCATAAGGAAACGGAATTAATACCGCAGGCAAACCGGTAGCAGAAAGTTCCGACACAGTTAACGCACCTGCACGAGTGACAGCTACGTCAGCCATTTTGTAAAGTTCACCGACATTATCGGAAAAAGTTTTAACCAAGTTTTTAATTTTGCATTTATTGTATTTCTTTTCAACATTTTCTTCATAATTTTTTCCGGTAATATGAACAACCTGAATACCGGGAAAAGTTTTCTTCAATATGCACATACCGTCTGCAACAGTTGTATTAAGACATCGTGACCCCTGGCTACCGCCAATAATCAAGATCACAGGATTTCCCTGAACGAAACCTGTTAATTCAAATCCGCTTTCCGATGAAGCACTAAGGATTGATTTTCTTATAGGAGTACCCGTTTGACATGTATCTGATTTTTTCTCAGCATAGCTTATCATCATCTGCATTTTCGCGTTTCCCGCGTCAATACTGTAGGCAAATTTAGCACCGTATTTAACAAGCATTCTAACCACTTTTCCGGGAACCGCGTTTGATTCATGCACAGTAACATTTTTGCGCAAAACCAGACCGGTAAACAGTAATGGAAAACAAGTGTATCCGCCAAATCCAACAATATAATCAGGTTTAAAACGGATAATATAAATAACCGATTGTAAAAGCCCGAATGACATTTTAATAAAAAAAGAAATCTTAGACAAGATTCCTTTTTTTAATGATGCTGACTGAATAGGAATAAAATTAAGCCCGGCGCCGGTGGCCATTCTTTGCTCCATTGAATCCGACCGACCGACATAATGAACAGTCGCATCGGTATGGCGATTAGCAAACGCGTCGCATAGAGCGAGAGCCGGCATTATGTGTCCGCCGGTACCTCCGCCAGAGATTGTAATTTTTGGTTTCCCCATTATTCAGCGCCCGGCGGATGCCGGGCAGGTTTCAGGTTTCAGGTTTCAGTGTTAAGTCTGTGTTAGTCCGTGTTTGTCCGTGTATGTCTGTGTCAATAATTGGTAATCAGTAATCGGTAACCCATTACTCCATTACTCCATTACTCCATCATTCCACCATTCCACCATTCCACCATTCCACCATTCCACCATTCCATCATTCCATTGCTCGCGCTTGGAAGCGCGACTTACTTCCACCATTCCATCATTCCATTGCTCGCGCTTGGAAGCGCGACTTACTTCCATCAATCCATCAATCCATAAGCTGGAAGCTTATGTTACTATATAACCGTTTCATCAAATTTAGGTGCTTTTAACTGGTCTCTTCTTAAATTTCTTTGATTGTAAACAATATTTACCAGCAATCCACAAGCCATTAGTGTCATCACCATACTTGAACCGCCATAACTAATAAACGGCAAAGCAAGACCTTTAGTAGGAAGAATAGCTGTCACAACACAAATATTTACAATCATTTGAAGCGAAAGTATGGTCATAATACCGACAGCGACAAGATGACCGAACATATCAGTAATTTGCTGAGTTAATTTATAAATCACATACAAAAATATCATCATTAAAAGAATAATAGCGCCGGCCCCAACGAAACCAAGTTCCTCGCCAATAATAGAAAAAACGAAATCTGTATGTGCTTCCGGAAGAAAGTGCATTTTTTGGATTGATTTACCCAATCCCAGACCGTTAAGCTGACCCGAACCTATAGCAATTAATGACTGTCGGATTTGAAATCCCGCGCCGAGCGGATCGCTATCAGGGCTCATAAATGTAAGCAAACGTTTTAGTCTGTAGGGAAATTTTATGACCAGAATAACTAAAGCCGGCACGGATGCCAATACAAGAATAATGAGATGCCAAATTTTGGTACCCGCGGCAAAAAATATAGCAAGTGCTGTAGCAAGAATAACCACAGGTGTTCCCATATCAGGTTCAGCCACGATTAACAACACCGGAATCATAATTATAACCAATGGGAAAACCACACCTCTCATAAATTTTGAAACATGCCGTCGGTTTCTGGCAAGTCTGTCAGCAAGAAATATAATAATAACATATTTTGCAAACTCAGAAGGCTGAAGAGTAAATCCGGCAATGCGAATCCAACGTGAAGCATTATTAACTTTATGTCCGATTCCGGGAACATAAATCAATCCAAGCAGTATAACAGCAACAAAAAGAAGCAGCCAACTGTATTTCTGAATAGTTTGAAAATGAATTGATCCCACAACTATTGCTGCGCCAATTCCAATTACAACCCAGAATATTTCACGATAAAAAAAATGGAATTTATTGCCAAACTTCAATTCAGCATAATATACACTTGATGAATACGTCATCAACACGCCAATTGCGACAAGCACAAGGACAAGTATAACGAACAATTCAGGCATCCATTTTTCAACAAATTTCGGCATATCAATTAAGTTTTCAGGTTTTTATTTTCTTGGAACCAATATTTTTTGACCTACTCTAATCATTGAGTTGTCGGTATTATTAAGCGACATAAGTTCAGAAGATGTCACACCGTATTTTCTTGCTATTTTCCAATAAGAATCTCCGGATTGAACCGTGTAGGTTTCTGTTTCTGTTTTAGGTGCCTCTACTTCTACTTCAACCGTTTCTGATATCATCTTTGTCGTGGCATAAGGAGATGAATCTTCAGTTTCTATTGTCGATGCGACAATAGTGCCGCCAATCGGTGGAGTAGTTTCTTTTTCATTTTGTTTAACCGGAATTTTTAAAATCTGCCCTATCTTAAGTATTGAACGTCTGCTTATATTATTTTCTGCAACAAGTTCACTAATTGTACAATCGTATTTTCTGCTTATTACCCAAAGTGTGTCACCACGTTTAACTGTGTGGTGTTTATAAGAAGGTGCTTTGTTTAATGATTCATCACGTTTAACTGTTCGCCGTGGTGAAGACGATGTCTTATCTAATGTTGTGTATTCAGTATAGTAACTTCCTCCCGGAGGACGAATAACAGCTGGCCTGACACCGGGTTTTTCAATTTTGACAGCCTTTTCAGTTTTTGCAATTTCTGTAACACTGCTTTCAATTTCATCAGGAAAAGTTATTTCATCAGTAGTTGTTTCTTCGACAATTGTATTAGAAATTGTGGTTGCGACATCCGCACCCGGCAAAACATTTTCATCATCAGTTGTTTCAACTGCTTCTTCAGCAGGTGCTTCTTCAGCAGGTGTTTCTTCGGGAGTTTCTTCCACTGTTTCTTCATCTTCTTCAGTCATAAGTTCAGAATTAATCAACGCTTTATTTTCGGCAATCAGTTCTTCAGTAGTTAGAGCTCTTTCAATAGAATCTTTTGTTGATGATTTTTTCTCCTGTTCTTTGACTTCAGAAACGATTTGTGTATCCTCAACATCTATAAGCCCTATTGCCGGTTCCTCGAAAGAATCTTTTTCAGAAACCGCTTCTTCTGTTGGCTTTAGCGATTGGTCAGCCTCTACAAGAGCAGGTTTTTGGGATTCTGTTTCATCAACATAAACAACTTTACTTGCAGAACTTGTTTGTTCAGGTTCTTCAAGATTAACAACCGTACCGCCGGCAGTTAGAAGGTCCTGATCGATAATAGCTTCAACGCTATCCTCGTCAGTCATTTCAAGAGCGATATCCGTTCTGCCTCTTTCTCTTGCACAGCTAAACAGTACGATGCACAATAAGCCTGTTAAA
>JAUVKG010000106.1 GCA_030596365.1 Chlamydiota bacterium
TCTGTTATAAATCGTCCTGTTATAAAAAAATGATTCTGTCACAAATTATGAACATGAGTACATGTTACTTCGTTGCTGCCAATAATATTTGATTGGAATGGCGGAGGGATTTGTCCCAACGATTTTTGAGCTTTCTTTCTAATTTTTATCTCATAACGCATAATAATATTTTATTTTTTCAATTCCTTATTGCTTCTTCAAAAGAAAGGATTTCGTCATTGTCAGCTTTTGCAATATCGTATGCACGGATGTCTTCTAATTCTTCGATATCAGATATTAATTTCTCCCATTCTTTGAATGGTATAATTACTGACTTTTTGCGTTCTTTTTGATCTATAATATATTCAGGATGTAATGCAATCATAATTTTCTCCAATAATTTAAATATATAATATCAAAATTATTTCTTTTTGTCAATAAAAAGAAGCCAAATAACCATATC
Source organism: Chlamydiota bacterium (assembly GCA_030596365.1). Classification (GTDB taxonomy): domain Bacteria; phylum Auribacterota; class UBA3054; order UBA3054; family B51-G9; genus B51-G9. Next base: position 443 of record JAUVKG010000106.1, read on the forward strand.
TATCCTACATTACTCGACTTAAAAACCGAGTGTCTCCTGAAAAAATATTCCATCGTCCATAATAATTTGCATTTTTGTTTTTAAGTTAGTATAATTATCACAAAGTTTATGACGCACAAATAAAATTCTAAAAAACGCACAATGAAAAACCTGAAGAATTATTCTGAATTTATCCGGCGACGACGGACAAATTATTCTGTCATTATTGGATTAGCGCTTGTCTTTTTATTTCTTTCCGCATGCGGGAAAAAAGATGACAATAATGATGATAAAATTCTTTCAGAATTAAACAATTTAAGAATTACTAAAACATCTTCCGCGCAAGAAGAATCAACTGATGATAATCTTTCCTCTAAAAACGAAATCGATGACGAAAAGTTGAGACCGGTAATTGTTACTATCCTGGAAAATGGATCGCCGTCTAAAGGAGCATTGGCGCAAGTTGATAACCGGTCAAAGAAGCCGATGATTTGGAGTGCTAAAACCGACAGGAAAGGAATTGCAAAGATTTTAATCCCGGCAAATCAGAAATATTTTTGTGTGACCGCATTGAAAGACGATTACGCAATTGTTTCATACGATACTAATATTCTTGCGGTGGGAACTACGCCGGTATATATTGAACTCAATCTTGATGAGCGGGGGATTGTAATTACCGCGCGTCTCATTTCAAAAAAAGAAATAAACAATAAAGATGTATTTGCCAGGATTATATCTGAAATCCATAAAGACAGTAAATTTGTTGATGCGGCAAAATCAACTGTTTGCGAAGATAATGAAATAGTTTTTCCGGCTATTAAAAAAGGATTTAAAAAATTGCGGGTTGTTGTTGAAACTAAAGGATTCGCTGAATCTTATTCAGATTATTTTGATACTATTTCTGATGACAAAAATATAACTGTGGATGTGAATTTATTTTCAGGTGTAAAATTTATCGGGAAAGCTGTTAGAAGTGATGGCGAGGTGATAACAAATCTAAATTTTCGAGCAACTCCGCACGGGCTATATGAAAAACATGGTAATCCGGGGCATGTTAGTGAAAGTATAGCTACTGATGCAGACGGGTGTTTTGAAATTGACAGTTTACTACCCGAACATTACAGATTTAATCTTACGACGGATGAAGCGCGACCAATAATAACAAATGTAGTTTTATATTCTGACGAAATAAATTATATGGAATTTGTTTTCCCTGAATTGAAATATCAAAACGTTAACGGTATTGTTATTTATGAACTATCAGGCGAACCGGCCGTGGGGATAGAAATTAAATGCAAGTCATGGGGATATAAAGGAAAGGAAATCAAAACCGTAACAGATGAAAATGGCGAATTCAATATTTCTGCTCCTATGACGGAAAGCGGCAACACAGAATTAATAGTAAATGAACCCGGATTTGCTAAAATAAAACGTCAGATCAGAGGATATACCGGTAAAACAATTACGCTTCTGCTGCGGGAAAGTGGTGTTCTTACCGGAAAAATCATCACAGAAAAAGGCAAACCGATGTCAGGTGTGAGAGTTAGTATAGAACCTAATTATACGCATTCAAAATCATCAAAAGCCAGTTTCGCAGTACGGGATTCACGAGGGGAAGAACGCAGTGCCTTCAGAGCACAAAGTGAAAATCTGTCAGATGTAAATGGAATGTATGTAATTTCAAATGCCGCGGCGCCACAAGTATATAGAATTAATGCACGGCCTCAAAACGAATATTTCCTGCCCCGTGATAGTGATAATGAGAGAAAAGTGAGAATTGAACCCGGAAAAACTACTGTGTACAATATTACAATGTTTCTCAATCCTTCTGTGATGGTAAAACTGAAAGATGAAGAAGGGAAACCTGTCCTGAAATACTCATTACGCGTTAAAACTAGGTTTACCGGTAGTAATATGCGAAATGTTAACCTGTCAGATGAAAATGACTGGTATCGGGCGGTGATCTGGTCGGGTAACGAAAATGTAATACTTTCTTTGAGAGCTGAAGATGAAGATGGAAGGGTTGCGGAAAAGAAAAGTATTTCTATTGAGCCTGGTGAGGAATATAAATTTATTCTCACATTAAGCAATTCAGTTATGCCTGACCTTGCAGGATTTGTTTACAAATCGGATATGTCGCCCTATATTGACGGGCACATGTGGGTAAGCGCGAATGACGAGGCTGGATATGGTCGATGCGATCATCTTGGTTTTTTTAAAATAACCGACCTGGAAGCCGAAAAAGGAACAAAAATCAAATTGCATACAAAAAATGAACTGGGTGATTATACTACAAATGTACTTGCAGGAGATAATAATATCGAATGGATACTTCCGTCGCCCAAATACATTCTCGGGCGAGTGTGTATTGGAGATATTTACACTCCTGCAACTAATTTTGCAGTAAGTATTAGGAGTCCGTACAAAAAAAAGGCTTTTCATTCAGAAAATGGAACTTTTTCCATGCTTTTTAAAAATTTTGAACGATATATAAATCAATACAGAAAATTTAAAATTTATGTTTTCGTTTCAGGTTATGCTCCGGAAATCAGAGAGTTTGAATGGGAAGATTCAAAAAATTTCGATGTCGGAGATGTTGTCGTAATGAATAAACCGGCAACAATTATCGGAAGAGTGATTGACCATGAAGATAATCCCCTCAAAGCTAATGTTTCACTTATAAAAATAAAAGGCAAAAAAACTGAAGGAATTTTAAGCTGCGCTAATGATGAAACTGACGGCACATTCGAATTCACTGATCTTCCTCCCGACATCTATCGTGTATCGGCGCGTACACGACTAAAGAATGTGGAGTCCGAAAATTTCGAGTTGCGTTCAGATGAAACTTATACACTTCCCGATTTGATGATAGTTGAAACCAATTCCGTGATGGTGTTGCTTAAATTTGTTCTGCCTGACGGTGGTCCTGCAGCAAATGCGCGTGTAAGTTATTTCAACAAATTAACTGATGAGAGTGGATTATTAAAAGAAAGAATGAGATCCGGTAGTTATGACAATTGGAGTGTAAAAATAGAAGAAGAATTATATAACACCGAAAAATTTGAAATAAAAAAAAACACTGAAGAAATTACTGTCAATCTTATTTAAGTACCTTCAATAACAGGCACGGTTACATTGGATGGTAAACCATTGGATAATGCATATCTGAATTTCCAGGGTAATAGAAATTACTATAGCTCTCTCGTCTATGACGGCAAATTTGAAGTGCAGGCAAAACCGGGAAAATATACCGTTACGTACCCGGAGATAAAGGTAATTGCAATTGTTGAGTTAAGTGAATCAGGTCCAAACAAAATCAATTTCAAGTCAGGTAACAGCACATTTGAATTTATATTTCCTGTTGAAGGGAATTGGAATGTGAGTCTTTCAAGAAAAATTGATAATAAAAATGTTCATATAGCGAGTCTTAACACAATTGACAATGATAACAGGAAAATCACCAAACTTTCGGAAGGTGAATACAGCATATATGCTTATTGCAGGAGCAAGGATTTCAGAACAAATATTACCGTTAAATCAACCTTAAAATCCGGTGAGACGAAGAAGATAAAACTCTGAAGAAATATATAATATTTTACCACAACTTGTCCCGAGGCCGAAGGCGCTCGTGGATAAGGAACATAAGAAAACATAAGGAGGAGTGCAACAATATTGTTCTGCTGTAAATGATTCTGTTTTATAACAATTTGAACTTTAAGTTTAAAAACCAAACAAATAAAAATTGAAAATATAATTTAAATCCTGTATATCTTGTAATAAAATTCCCCTTGCACACTCCCGATGGAATAACTGGGATGTTCCACTTTATAAAAAGTGGGATAGTAGAATTTGAATTATCATTTTGTCTGAAAGGCAAATTCATCGTAGCCCGGGGCATCGCCCCGGGAATTATGTAATAGTGAAAATGTTCCCTGTAGGGGAACCTCAAACCTGATAAAATAAAATTATAAAAAAACACACAATGAAAAAATCAAAGAATAAATCTGTCGCAAATTATTCTGTCATTTTTGGATTAGCGTTTGTCTTTTTATTTTTCTCCGCATGCGGGAAAAAAGATAATACCGATGAAATTAAACTGCCTTTAGAAACAAAGCAAGTTAAAAAAGTTCTCGAAACACAGCCGGCATCGGACGAATCAGTTAAAGTCAATAAAATTCTTGAATCGGAAACCGGTGATGTAGTAATCACAGCTGAATTAATTTCCGAAAATAAATTTACTCCTAAAAATATTTTGGCGGAAATTAAGGTAAAAAAATATAATGATAAATTAGCAGCTTTAACTATCGCAACATCAACAAATTATGATGACGGCAGGATAATTTTTCCTGCAATTATAAAAGGACTGACAAATTTACATATTTTTGTTAAAGCTGACAATATTGCCGCCACATTTTCTGATTTTTTTGATACGTGTGACGGTGAAGACAAGACAATTGAAATAAAAATAAATGATGGTGTCGTTTTGCAAGGTAATGTAAAACACGATGATGGAATACCGGTAAAAACTTTTTATTTACGCGCAACACCACGCGGTCTTTACGAAAAACCGGTTAATCCGGCACATATCAATAAGTACATAACAACGGATAAAGACGGTGACTTTAAAATAACCGGTTTGCTTTCCGGACATTATAAATTTTATCTTAGAACCGGTGACTCACCGTCAATAACTACAAATGTTTATTTGGGTGATGAAGTGAATTTCATAAATTTTGTGTTCCCGAAATTAGGATTAAAATACCAAGATCTTAACGGCATCGTTTTATATGAACTGTCTGAAGCGCCGGCTGAAGGAATCAAAGTTATTTTTACAGATCAAATGGGAAAGAAATATAAAGATACAACGGATATCACCGGTAAATTCAAAATAACAGTATTAAAAAAATATCTGCACGGACATCTTGTCATAGACGAACCTGAATTTGCTGTTGTAAAGCGCAGACTTGAATATAGGTATAACGGACATATGATGAAACTCCTGTTGCGTGAAACAGGTTCCGTTACCGGAAAAGTTATTACAGAAAATGGCTCTCCGGTTCAGGGCGTTAAAGTCAAAATAACGCCTACTTACCATCGCCAAACTTCAAAAGCAAATTTTAACTATAGTCAATCACAATGGGAAGTTCGAGCGGCATATTCTGCCGATGCGACAACATCAACTGACGAGAATGGAGATTACACTATTTTAAAAGCTGCTGCTCCTGAAACATATCAGGCAGAGATTTCTTCTGACGCATATTTTTTACCTAATGGAAAAAATCCAGCACTAAAAGTTATGCCGGGTAAAACAACCGAATGCGAGATTACAGTAACCATGAAACCGGTAGTAATGCTGAAAGTAATAGATGAAAAAGGTGAGATTATACTTAGTTATTCGTTTAACTCAAAAACCAAAACTCCTAATTCGTCTTACGGATTTGGAAGCAGCATAGACTTAAAAGAAGGAGAGGAATGGGGACGTTTGGAATTGGGTATGCAAGAAAAAACTGCCGTTCTGTCAGTGAAAGTTGAAACCGATGATGGTAAAATGGCGGAAACGAACGGCATAATGATTGTTTCCGGAAAAACAAATTTCGTTGTTCTGACATTAGCAGAAACACTTCCAATTATCGCGGCAGGATTTGTCTATGATCATGACATGCAGCCGTTAGTTGATAAATCTATATGGGCACGTCAAGAAAAGGATACATCTCACGGAAGTAGTGACCACCTTGGCTATTTTGAGATAACAGGAATGAATATAAAAAAAGGTACGGAAGTGAAATTAAATACTTCTCATGCAAATATTCAACTGGAAACAAATGTGCTTGCGGGAGTTGATAATATAGAATGGGTACTTCGGGAACCAAAAATAATTAAAGGCAGGGTTTGTATTGAAACTTCAGATAATCCGGCAACTAATTTCAACATAGGGTTATACAATGATTATAATAAAAAGAATTTTATCTCTGAAAATGGAAAATTCTCTCTTCCGGCAAATAAAAATTCCAATATGAAATGGCAAAAAGGAAAACTCTATGCTTATATTGAAGGTTATGCGCCTGCAACCGTTGAGTTCGATTTTGACGGTTCAGGTATTTGTGATGTGGGTGACATAATTGTTAATGAAAAAACCGGTACTATTAAAGGAAGAGTAATTGACGATTCGGGGAATCCGATGAGCGTTGATGTAGGTTTATTAAAGAAAAAAGGCAATAGTTATCATCATATTCTTAATGCGAGAAGCGATAAAAGTGATGGAACGTTTGTCTTTGAGGATCTGCCATTAGAAACTTTAACTGTCACGGCTTTCTCAAAAATAAATACTGCGGCCTCTAAGCCAATTAAGTTGAATTCAGGAGAAATTCTAACAATTCCCGATCTTATTATTGTTTCGTCAAATTCAACTCTCGTAGATTTTAATTTCCTTCTACCTGATGGTGCTCCGGCGGCAAATGCTCACATAAATTATTTCGGGGAAAATTCTGATAAAAATGGTTATCTGGAAAAGCGAATCCGATTCGGAAATTATAATTCCTGGGAAATAATGCTTAACGGTCGAACATATTATTCCGATGAATTCACAATAAATAAGAATACAACGCAATTAACTGTCCAACTGAACTCCTCCTCGAAAATAACCGGTAGAGCTACCATCAACGGTGTGCCGATAAATAACACTAAAATATCTTTTCAATTGGGAAGGAAGTGGTTTAGAGTAACAGTTTTTAACGGGAATTTTGAGTTTGAGGGTTCGCAGGGGAAATATGTCGTTGCATGCCAAAAGCACAAATGTGTTGCAGAAGTCAAATTGACGGAATCAGGTCCAAACGAAATTAATTTTAAATCGGGTAGCGGAACATTTAAATTTCAGTTCCCGTTCCCAGGGAAATGGCTAACAGATATTTCATTAAAAATTAATGGTATGCATTCAACCATGGCGCGTACACGCACAGGCAACAATGATAATCAGGCTAAGGTAACAGAATTGCCTGCAGGTGAATACAGAATATATGTTTATTGCCGTGACAGCAATTTCACCACAAATTTTTCCACTACGGCGACATTAAAAACCGGTGAGACGAAGAAGATAACTTTTTGACGTTGGACGTTGGACGTTGGAAATAAATACAATTTCTTTTACCACGGACTACACGGAAAAATAAAATTTGAAAATATAATTTAAATTAATGCAATTCTTATTATTTCTTTGCGAACTTAGCGCCTTAGCGAGAGTTGTTTTATATTTATATTTTGATATTAAATTTAAATTTTGCATATATTGTATATCCTATCAAGGAAATAATTTGTCTCGCTCAACGAAGTAACGCTGTACTCACGTTCAGGCGCTAAGTTCGCAAAGGAATCCGGAATAAAATAATTAAAAAATCAAACATTGATTTTCAGAAAACTTTATATAAAATGTAATGTTTATCGGTTAATCAGCTGCTGGTTTTAAGTCTATGGGATAGTAGAATTTGAATTAGAATTTTGCCTGAAAGGCAAATTCATCGTAGCCCGGGGCATCGCCCCGGGAATTATGTAATAGAGAAAATGTTCCCTGTAAGGGAACCTCAAATCTGATAAAATAAAATCCTAAAACATACACAATGAAAAATTCAAAGAATAATTATGTCATTATTGGATTAGCGCTTGTTTTTTTATTTTTCTCCGCATGCGGGAAAAAAAATGACAATATTGATGAAATTATACTTCCTTTGGAGATAAATCAAAACAAAATCCAAAACGAAATATCAGCAGCACAATCATCAAGTCCATCGCATTTCTCAAAAGAAAAAAATAATAAAGTTGAAAATAATAAAATTCTTGAGACTGCAAAACAATTGGCAAACACGACTTTTCAA
>JAUVKG010000204.1 GCA_030596365.1 Chlamydiota bacterium
AGAAGATATTATTTGCGATAATGACGGAAATCTTAATCTTGAAACCGATCCAAAACAAATCTGGGCGGATAATCATCCGGAATTTTTTCCCGTAAGAATAAATTCAGCAGATAAATTCGCATTGCTGCGCGTGCCGGGACTTGGAACAATAAACGCGAACAGAATAATTAAATTTCGCAAGAATAATAGAATTTCAAGTTTTGATAATTTGAATATTAAAGGAAAATTGCTGGAAAAAATTAAAAAGTATGCTGTTATTTAAAGTTAAAGGTTTGTCGCAGGAGCGACTTTAAGGTCTGAAGGTTGCGCGATCTTATAACCTTGCAACCTTAAGTGAACGAAGTGAACAACCTTAGACGCGCAAAGCGTGTAACCTTAAGCGAACATCGTGAGCAACCTTAAACGCGCAACGCGTGTAACCTTACAATAAAATATAACGGAGAAACAAAATGGTTCCCTCAAAAGTATTTTTTACTAAAGGTGTCGGAAGACACAAAGATCAATTACAAAGCTTCGAACTAGCACTCAGAAAAGCAGGAATAGCACAGTGCAATCTCGTTACTGTCAGCAGTATTCTTCCTCCACATTGCAAAATCATACCAAGAAGTAAAGGAGAAAAAATGCTTTCTCCGGGACAAATAACTTTCACTGTAATGGCGCGAATTGACACTAATGAACCCGGCAGGCAGCTTGTTGCTTCAATAGGACTTGCTCAGCCGGCTGAAGGTCATAAATACGGCTACCTTTCCGAGCATCATACTTATGGCGAAACTGAACATTTTGCCGGGGATTACGCGGAAGATTTGGCGGCGACAATGCTTGCGACAACAATGGGGATCGAATTGGATCTTGATAAAGCGTGGGATGAAAGAAAACAGCTTTATAAAATGAGCGGTAAATTTGTTAAATCATCAAGTGTTACACAAGCAGCGCGTGGAAATAAAGACGGATTGTGGACAACAGTAGTTGCCGCAGCGGTTTTTTGTGATTATTAAACACTATCATTCCACAGAATTTTATTTGCCCACGGAACACACAGAAAAACACAGAAGTTATTAAATAATTAAAAAGATACTTTTTATTTTTCCGTGTCTTTCTGTGTGTTCCGTGGGAGATGTTTCATATGTGGAATTAGTGCCACTGATTATTTTATCCTTTCCTTTTTGATTTCAGGAAAGTTACACCGACCAGGAATCTTAGAAAATACATTCCGAAAGTCAGAAATGGATGGCAGAATAATTTTTTCCATTTGCTGTTTTCGATAAATACACCGATAAAACGATAGTAAAATCCAAGTTGCTTTCTCACTGTCTTATCGTTATTCCATTTTTTGGCATAAGCGTCAAACGATTTCGCGTAATATTTTTTCTTGCCAAAATACGTTTTAAAAGAAAACGCGCCTTCATCGTGATTCAAATGCGTTTTTATCAGCGCAAGTTTTCCTTTTTCAAGAAGCCTGCGATCGAGATCCCAATCTTCAGGTCCGCTCATTGAAGTATCAAACCCGCCTATTTCAAGAAAAATGTCTTTTTTTATAAAACGGGCTGCATCAACGCAGGTTGCATCATAAAACGAGCGTTCAAAATTTCTGACTTTAATCCAGAAACCTGTTCCAACAACTTTTTCAGGAATATAAATCCCAATAATTTCAGGAGTGTCTTTAACTGCAGAGATACATTCCTCAATAGCTGTCGGTTCAAGTCTCATATCCGCGTCGAGGTACAAAACAAAATCCGCTTTTGCGTGTTCAAAACCATAATTCCGCTGAGCCGATCGTTCAGGACCAACGTTATAAACTTCATCGACATAAGGTTTAGAAAGTTCAACGGTGCGATCGGAAGAGTTATTATCGATGAGAACTATTTCCAGTTCATCGCGCTGAATGGTTTGTGCGTGGACGGCTTTGTAACAGTCCACGATATTTTTTTCTTCATTTTTTGTAGTAACGATTACAGTAACGAGAGGAGGCATAAGATTTTGGATTTTGGATTTATGATTTTGGATTTATGATTTTGGATTTCTGATTTTGGATTTCTGATTTTGGATTCATTCCCCCTTTCCTAAAGGGGGATTAGGGGGATTTAATTAAATTTTAAATTTACCTACGGGTTACAAGGTTACAAGGTTTTCAACCTTAAGCGAGCGAAGTGAACGACCTTCAAACCTTAAGTCTCGATTTATCGAGACAACCTTTATACATATTCCATAATAGACTACAAAAAGTTGTGATTTTTGTCAAACGACTTTTTTTGATTATTGACACTAAAAATCAAAAAAAGTATAATCTTTAATTAGTAATTTTATAATTTTTAACCTACACGACAAGAAATAAAATGGCTGCTGAATATGATAATTTAAGATATATTAAATTGCAGGATGCTGAAATAACTGAACTTATTGCCGATGAAGAAAAAAGGCAAAGGGAAAGTATTCGACTGATCGCTTCGGAAAATTATGTTTCTAAAGCTGTAATGGATGCAACAGGGTCAGTTCTTACAAATAAATATTCCGAAGGTTATGCCGGAAAACGATACTACCTTGGTCAAAGAAATGTTGACGCAATCGAAACTATCGCTATCGAACGTGCCAAACAACTTTTTGGCGCGGAACACGTGAATGTGCAGCCTTATTCCGGCTCTCCTGCAAATCTGGAAGTATATTACGCGCTGGCAAATCCGGGTGATACAATTATGGGAATGAGCCTTCCTCATGGCGGGCATTTAACACACGGTTGGAAAGTAAGTTTCAGCGCGAATTATTATAATGCTGTTCAATATCCGGTCTGCGAAAAAACTCACCTTATTGATTTTGATAAAGTGGTTGAACTTGCACGCGAATATAAACCGAAATTAATTTGGTGCGGCGCTAGCGCTTATCCCCGTGAAATTGATTTTTCAAGATTCGCTGAAATTGCAAATGAAGTCGGTGCAAAACTTGTCGCCGATATCGCTCATATAGCAGGACTCGTTGCAGCCGGAGTTCACAAATCGCCGTTTCCTTTTTCTGATGCAGTCACAACAACGACCCACAAATCACTTCGCGGTCCTCGTGGCGCGATGATAATGTGCAAGGAAGAAGTTGCGAAAAAGATTGACAAAGCTGTTTTCCCGGCGCTTCAGGGCGGGCCACATAATCACACAACCGCGGCAATGGCAGTAGCTTTCAAAGAAGCCCTCACGCCTGATTTTAAAGAATATGGTAAAAGAGTTGTTGAGAATGCGAAAGTACTTGCAGAAGAACTTTTAGCGAAGGGGTTTGGACTTGTAACAGGCGGAACTGACAATCACCTTATTCTTATAGATATGACCTCCAAAAACACGTCCGGTAAAATTATGGCTACTGCAATGGAAACGGCCGGAATTGTCTGTAACGCTAACAGTGTTCCATTTGACAAACGTAAACCATTTGACCCAAGCGGAATTCGTATCGGTACATGCGCTACAACGACACGCGGCCTTGGAGTTAATGATATGAAAAAGCTGGCTGGCTGGATAGACAAAATTTCTGAAAGTATTGATGATGAAAACGTGTTGAAATCCATCAGAAAAGAAGTTCTGGAAATGTGCGCGGCAAATCCGATTCCTGATTCGTTCGTGAACCACGGGGAGTAAGCCGCGCTCTTGACCCGCGCATGCTGGGTTCCCAGCGCGAGCCCGTGAGTGGTGAGTGGTGGAGCAATAATTCAACTAACGACATTATGAATAACCATCTCGAAAAGAACATACATGAAATACGTGAAGGTTGGGATAAAGCTTTTAGTGTAATGTCCAAAAATGGAGATGATAAATTACTTGACACTGAAACAGTATCTACAAGTGAATGGGATGAAACAGAATGGCAATGGAATAATTCAATCGACAAAAAATGTCGATTGAAAAAATGACAAGCAAGATGCTTGTCCTACTTTAATTTTTATGAAATTGATAACTCAAATAGAAAAAGCTCGCGCGGGAGAAATTACTCCGGCAATGATATATGTTGCAGAAAATGAACACCTGACTCCCGAATTCGTTCGCGATGAGGTAGCGATTGGAAGAATGGTTATTCCTGCAAACATAAACCACAAAAATCTGAAACCCATCGGAATCGGCATTAACGCAAAATGTAAAATCAACGCGAATATCGGTCGGTCACCTGATAAATCCGACATTGGCGGCGAACTCGAGAAACTCGAAATTTCCCTGAAATACGGTGCTGATACTGTGATGGATTTAAGCACAGGACCCGACTTGAATGAAATTCGCGCGGGATTGATTGAAGCATCACCGATTCCTCTTGGAACTGTGCCGATTTATCAGGCAGTAAATGATGTTGAAGATGTTAAGGATTTAACTGTAGAAGATTTTCTCAGCGTGATTGAAACACAAGCAAAGCAAGGAGTCGATTATATGACAATTCATTGCGGATTGCTTAAAGAAATGATTCCGCTTGCGACAAAAAGAATGCTTGGAATTGTAAGTAGGGGCGGTGCTTTAATTGCCCGATGGATGAACGAAAACAACAAGGAAAATCCTTATTACGAACATTTCGATAAAATACTTGATGTTTGCAAAAAATATGATGTCACTTTGAGCCTCGGTGATGGACTTCGACCGGGATGCCTCGCAGATGCAAGTGATGAAGCTCAATTTGCCGAACTTGACGCAATGGGAGAACTGACTCAAAAATGCTGGAACGCAGGTGTTCAAGTTATGATCGAAGGTCCGGGACACGTTCCATTCGACCAAATTGTTATGAATGTTGAAAAACAAATTGAAATATGCAAAGGCGCGCCGTTTTATGTTCTCGGTCCAATAGTTTGTGATATCGCTCCGGGATATGATCACATCACTTCCGCTATCGGTGCAACGGCAGCAGCAACCGCCGGCGCAGCGATGCTTTGTTACGTAACACCGAAAGAACATCTTGGACTTCCTGACAGTGAAGACGTTCGTGAAGGACTTATTGCTTATAAAATTGCTGCACACGCCGCGGATGTAGCAAGACATCGTCCCGGTGCACGCGATCGTGATGATGCAATGGCTGTTGCCCGTGGAAATTTTGACTGGAAAAAGCAGTTTGAACTATCGCTTGACCCGGATCGCGCAAAAGAATATTTTGAATTGTGCAATGTTTCTCCGGCAGACGGAGAGGATGATTTTTGTTCAATGTGCGGCAAGAAATTTTGTGCGATGAGAAACTCACAAAAACTAAAATCGCAGCAGTACGATTGATAATTATTGCAGGACGATTTAATTCAATTACTTTGGAAATTATATTTGCAGAACGATTTAATTCAATTACTTTGGAAATTATATTTGCAGGACGATTTAATTGCAGGACGATTTAAGGGCCGTACGATTAAATATTCACAAAAAATTTATTTTCAAATTTAAGGAAATTTCATCAGAGCGACAAAAGCAAACAAAACCTGTCGCGAAAACAGAATAAAATTTAACAAAATATCAAAAAGCAAACACTTGGAAAATAAATTGAAGTTTGCGGCAGCTGATTTCAATTTCCTCCGAGTACCTGAAAATTATCAACCATGGCGCGACACTTGACAAAATCCCAAACATGTAGTACCATATAACGTACGTAAATAAATTTGGGAGAAAAATTATGACTTGCTTAACAGCCACAGAAGCCAGAACAAAATTATACCGTCTTTTAGATGA
>JAUVKG010000099.1 GCA_030596365.1 Chlamydiota bacterium
GGTAAACGAACTTGGCGCAACACTTTTTACCATTGCTAAAGATGTGAAATTACAGATCGAGTTTAATCCTTCAGAAGTAAAAGCGTATAGGCTGATTGGTTATGAAAACAGAATTCTCGCCAAAGAAGATTTTAATGACGATAAAAAAGATGCCGGAGAGCTTGGTGCGGGACATTCTGTAACAGCTTTTTACGAAATTGTTCCGGCAGACTCCACTCAAACTTTTGCGAAAGTTGATGACCTGAAATATCAGAAAACTAAAATTAATAAAAGCAAAGAGTTACTCACGGTAAAACTGCGCTACAAAAAACCTGATGAAAATAAAAGCAAATTGATAAGCAGAATAGTTAAAAGTGACGATATTAAAAATGAAATGTCAGAAAATTGTGCTTTCGCTAGCGCAGTCGCAGAATTCGGTATGCTGCTTCGTGATTCTGAATATAAGGGTAATGCGTCATACAAAAGTATTCTCGATCGCGCGAGAAATTCAAAAGGAAAAGATTTTAACGGCTACCGCGCGGAATTTGTAAGACTTGTTGAAAGAGCGGAACTTGTTGCTCCTGATTTAGGAGCATCCTCAAAAATAATAATTAATGAAAAAATCACCGGACCTGTTCTTCGAGGTATTGTTTCTCTCGCAGGTCAAACATCCGGTATTTCCGCGCGCGTTTGGGTAGAAGATACAAACAAAAAATCGCAAAAACCAATTTCCGGGACGACTACCGAAACTAAGAGTGACGGAAGTTTTTATATTGCGATGAATAGTTTACCGGAAAGTTTTATTGTCAAAGCGGAAGAGCCTGGCTTTTTCCCAGCCGTGTCCTTGGTCATAGACAAAACTAACCTGCCAAAAGATAAATTAATAATTGATATCCCAACCGGCGGTGGATTTATAATGGGAAAGCTGATTACAGATACCGGATTGATAATTACAAATGCTACGGCATATTACATAGCTTACGGCAAAGTAAATATTCTAAATCCGGAAAATAAACTTCCGCTTAATATTGAAAAAGACGGCACATATACAACGCCAAACTTACCAATTGGCAAGTGTGATATTAGATTCTCTACACCTGGATTTCTCGAAGCAGGAGTTAAAACCTATCTTAAGGATGGAGAAACAATTATTAAAAATGCGATATTTAATAGTTATGTGGAAAAGACTTGCGTTATAAAAGATGCTGTTACTAAAAAAAATGTAAGTAATGTGGAAATTATTTGTATTTCACCAACTAATAAAGTGTTGGGAACATCCTTGGATTATTTTACCGATGCTGATGGTAAATTCCGAGTCGTTTTGGGCAATGACGAATTGTATTTGGAATTCCGTCATCCTGATTACGCAATTATAAGAAAATATCTTCATAGCAGTGAAAAGCCTTTTAATGAAACTATCGAAATTTCAAAAGGTGGAAATGTCCTAATTAAAGCTGTTAATAAGAATAATGATCCAATCGAAAATTGTAAAGTAAAACTTGTTGCCAATCATAAATGGTTTTGGCCATATAGAACAGAATTTAATGATTTATTTACCGGACAAAGTGATAATTCCGGAGAAATATTGTTTAAAAATGTTCCAACTCACTTGCCACCAATTTTTGCCGACTTAATTGATTCAACCGGAAATATTAGTATGCGAAGCGGACGTTTTAAAGTAAAACCTGGTATAACAACAACTGTAACCGTCTGTCAAGCGAGTGCAAAATTTATAGTTCGATTTTCCGAACCTGTCCTCGGAAAGTCTATTAGAGTTGAACTTGCCGCACCAAATGGCTGGTTTCAGTACAATGATTTTCTAACAACAAGTAATGAATGGATTTTGCCCGGAGTTGTAAAAGGAAAACATAGGGTTTTCATTAGAGGTGGCGATATTCAAAATATCGAAACAAACATTTTTGTTGATGGAAAAGTTGACACAATTCTTGAAATCAATAATCAAAATACCAATTCAATGGGATTTATAAAAGGTATTGTTCATGACCCTTCCGGTGAGAAACTTTCTGCCTGGGTTCATGCGTGGAAACATGGCGCTTTACCGAAAAATAAACGGGAATTACGTTCAGGGCGAAAATGCACCTCTTTCGCATATCCCAAATGCGGGAATTTTGTCATTAATAATCTAAATCCTAATGAAGCTTATGATGTTAGCATCGTAATTGCCGGACTTACAAATATTATTTATCACTCTGTTATCCCTAACGGCAAACCACTTGACATAATCACTCCTCCAGCTTATCGTATTACAGGAACCCTTGTAAACAACTCCGGCGAACCGATTATTGGAAGGATATGGATAAGCAGTTGGCTTTTTGGTCAAAATGATACAAGTGATTTTGAATTGTTCCCGGTCTTTCCGGGAAACTATACGGTTATAATAAGAATTGCTAAATATCCACTTGTAAAACGCAATGTAATTGTTACTTCAAGTGATGTTGACCTTGGCGAAATTGTTATTGATGACGAAGGAATAAATATTAGCGGAAGGCTTCTTGATTCTAAGGGGCAACCAATTATTGACAAGAGAATTAGGATGTATGGCCCACCTATTAAGACTTTCTTTGGCTCAATGGGCGAAGACATGCATTCTGCTAAATCTAATGATGATGGTACATTTGAAGTTGAAAATCTGCCTTCCGATGAAATAATAACGTTCAGTATTCGTAAATTCAAACGCAAGATCGGGCCGTTTTTAATCGACACTAATATTGGAGATTTGGTTATAAAACCACCACCATTTTCAATAATTACAGTTTTAAAAGCCGATGGAACACCGGCATCAGGTTTGTATGTTAGCGGGAAAAAATTAGATGAAAACGGTAGTTATAAAGGACTGTTAATTGAAAATTCTGATACGTTAATGATTTACAAAACTAAAGAAGATCATGATGATTGCTATGAAGCAAAAATTTCTGTTACTGATGCACTTACCAATCGGGTAACCATAACATTACCGGAAAATTTCTAAAGCAGCAACGAAGTAACGCTGTACTCACGTTCACCATTAACAGCAGAAATGAAGAACGGATTAATGTCCAATAGGACTAATAGGACCAATTGGTCTAATTGGTCTAATAACTAAACTATAAATTATTATGCGAAAGCAAAAGAATTTTATCCAACAAAAGGAGTCAAAAATGAAAACTTTATTAATAATTCTCTCAACAATATTTTTTATCGGCACATGCAATGCCGATACCTCAACCGAAACAAAAACAAAAGATGGCAGTGTATCATCTGCGACATCAACTCTTACCGACCAGAAAAAAGTCGCCGTTACAATCTATAATTCAGGTTTCGGGGTTGTGCGTGATGAACGTGAAATTAACCTGCCAACCGGAATTGTTGATTTGAAATTTATGGAAGTCGCAAGTCAAATCCAACCCGAAACTGTTCAAATCGACCCGGTTACCGCGGGAGATAAACTCATGGTTCTTGAACAAAATTACGAATACGATTTAATGTCGCCTGCAAAACTTTTGGAAAAATATGTCGGTAAAAAAGTCATCCTTATTCAAAAAAATCAATTTAAAGGTGAACGATTGCCCGTAGAAGCAACATTAATGAGCTACAACGGTCAACAACCCATTTATAAAATCGGAAATAAAATCGTTATTAATCGCGGTTATGAAGAAGTCGAGTTGCCCTCAATTCCGGATAATCTTGTTTCCGAGCCGACACTTATCTGGAAACTCGAAAATTTTTATCCGAAGAAGCAGGAAATTGTCGCAAATTATATGACACGCGGAATGAGATGGAACGCTGATTACGTCGCGGTGTTGTCTGCAGACGACAAAAAATGTGGATTGAACGGTTGGGTTACAATCGACAATAATTGCGGAGCGACATTCAATAACGCGCAACTAAAACTTGTTGCCGGAGATGTGCAGAAAATTCAACCGGAAATTTTTTCTGCAATCAATGGGTTGAGAGCGAGAGGTGGACCTATACCTAAAAGGTCAGAAAGTTTTAAAGAAGAAAGTTTGTTTGAGTATCATATGTACACGTTAGAACGACCAACAACATTAAAACAAAATCAGAAGAAACAAGTTTCTTTACTTGAGGCACGTGGAATTGATGTAACAAAACTTTACCGCTGCATTGGTCAAAATTATTTTTACAGAAACCGTCGTGGTGATATGATAAAAAACATAAAAATCGGCGTCTTTATTTCTTTCACAAACAGCAAAACAAACAATCTCGGTATGCCTTTGCCTAAAGGTACTGTAAGAGTTTATAAAGCCGATTCATCAGGTAACAATCAATTCATCGGTGAAGACAGAATTGATCATACACCAAAAGATGAAAAAATCGAGCTTAAACTCGGTGACGCGTTCGACATAGTATCCGAGCGTCGGCAGACTTTCTGGAAGCGGCTTGGAGATAACACTTATGATACCGGTTGGGAAGTAAAAATCAGGAATCATAAAGATGAGGATATTGTTGTGAATGTTGTTGAACCATTCGGCTGCGACTGGGAGATTTTAGAAAGTTCACAGGATTATGAAAAGAAAGACGCGTTTACCGCTGTATTCAAAGTCACTGTCAAGAAAGATTCAGAGGCTGTATTGAATTATAAGGTTAGATTGAAGTGGTGAACTATCGGAGTAAATTAAAATCAAAGATTTTAATTTCGTATTTATTTTTGAATTCTTAGTGCCTTAGCAACTAATTAAAAACTTAGAAAGCAGCAACGAAGTAACACTGTACTCATGTTCACCATTAACAGCAGAACTATTAAGAAAAAATATAATGTAATTTCTATATAGACAGAATCATTTAGTGACAGAATCATTTTAAAAACAAAATAAGTCAAAAATGAAAAAAATAACTTTACTCTTATTATTAATAAACAGCATCACTTATGCCGTTTGGAGCTCGTTTGCTCATGTTACACCTGATACAGAAAAGGAATACGAACTCTCCATTGCATTTACTTCTGTTAAAAATAAAAAAAATACTTATTGTGTAAAACTAAATGCCATTGATTACGATCAAAAGCATGCGTGGCTTATAACTGCAACGAAAGAACTTTCACCCAAAGAACAAAATTTTCGTAATTTTATATGGAATACAGCGACAAACAGAAAAGAAAAATTAACAAAAAACGAATTATATCCTAAAGGTAAAAAGGATAATTTATATTATGAAATAGAAATAAGTTCAAACAAAATATGTTCTTCATTCATTTATATCGATTTCCCATCAATAACATTTGATGGTGGATACTATTATTCAATAGACCTTAAATCCTATTTATTGAAGTTTGAAGAAAATAATAATCTCAAAAATAAAGAGTACATTGCCGGTGTGATTTTGCCAACTTCAAATGGTCATTATGTACCCTATTCATCCGATGGAAAAGCGACAAGCGGATGGACACCAACAGAAAAACAAATAATAAAAGCGCAGCTGATAATTCTCAAATATATTGAAAAATCGAACAAAGTAATTTATAATAATATCAATAAATACAGGTGTCAGTATTTTGGTATAATTGTTAATGGGAAAAAACGCATTTACTGCAATTTCTTTTGGCTTACAGCCTTTCGAAAAAATTGGCAAACAAAACCGGTTATTGTTGATGATGGCGGGAATCACTATTTTCAATTGGAATATGATGTTGAAACAGAAAAATGTTTGAATTTTTTAACAAATTGTAATGGATAAATAAAGATGAAAACAATACTTATCACAATTCTATTTATTATGGTATTCGGTACAGCGCGGACAGTCACCGCAAAAGCCTATTATGCGGGTAAGAGAGAGATGATCCAGAAAGCCGAATGCATTGCCGTCGTCAAAATCACGAATATCGAGAATGCAGACAAGAAAGGGAAAACGTGGACCTATCGCAAAAAGGCATCAGCCACCGTTGAGAGTTGTTTGAAAGGCAATGCAAAAGGCGAAATCGAAATCTATGGTATGGAAACTTTCATTTGTGCTAAGTGCCGATACGAAAAAGGACGATTCATTCTCTTTCTTCGGAAAGAAAAGGGAGTCTGGGTTGGCTCGAACTGGCATCTTGGCATTCGGGCTATCCGAAAAGGCAAAGTCGAGTGGTTCAAAAACGATAAGACCCGTTTCGAGATGAAAACGATGCCTCTTGTTGATGTGATTGATGAAATCACCGCAATCATTAAAGAACAATCTCTGTTCTCTCAAAATGACATATGGTCCCATATGTCATTCGACGGTTCCAGCCTAACCATTCCGAAATCAGCCAAGATCATGGATGTAGATTGGCATGAACTGGCTAATAACCATGGGTTCAGGTCGCTGCAATCATTGTCTATTAATAATCGGAATATTACCAGCTCTGCATTCAAATGTTTATTGCATGCGCCGATTGAAGAACTAAACCTGAATGGCGCTACCTTTTCAAGCGATGAACTGATGGAACTGTTAGACCATTTACCACAAATAAAGCGACTAAATATTGCAAACACAAAGTTTTCCGATAAGGAATTAACGCATATTCGTGGAACCAATCTTACGGATCTCGTAATCTATAATACTGATGTTACCGACAAAGGGATTATAAGCCTTATGAGCTTAGTAAATATTGTGCATCTCAATTTGCCGGGAAAGAATTTGACGAATGATGGATATAAAAGATTGCAGTATCTCTCGCGCCTGACGAAATTGATACTGAGTTACAAAGGTGTATCAGATGCCACTATTGAGTATATCCGGAATCTTAAACTTGGTACATTGTCTATTTACGATGCTGATATTTCAGATAGATCGATGGGCACCATTGGCAATATAGCATCTTTAACCAGCCTGGCTTTACCGAAGTGCAAAATTGGAGATAAGGGCATAGAACAGATAACATCACTGGATCAATTGGCAGAGATACGATTAACGTTTACGCTTATTTCAGATGCCTCCATGTATCATCTTAATCAGATAAAGTCACTTAGAAAAATCGAACTATTCAGCACCGAAATATCAGATTTGGGGCTGAATCATTTGCAAGACTTACCGAAGCTTAAACATATTGGACTAAAGCATACTAAAGTTACTAACAAAGGAATTCGGGCTTTCAAGGAGAGGTTCCCAGATGTCTATGTAACGCATAACTTAGATTGATTTTGATAAATATTGCAATTTAACTTATAACATGTTATAATAAAGCATGCAATTTGAATGGGATAAAAATAAAGATTTGGCAAACTTAAAAAAACACAGTATTTCTTTTTCCGAAGCGGCGACTGTATTTGGAGATACTTTATCCATTACTTTTTATGATCCCGACCATTCAAAACATGAGCATCGTTACATTACTATAGGAACGTCAAGATTTAATCAAATATTAGTAATTGCACACACAGATCGTGTTGATATTACAAGAATTATTAGCGCGCGAAAAGTTACACGAACAGAACGTAAATATTATGAAAACGACACAGAATAAAACAATTGACGATCTTCGTCCGGAATATGATTTTTCACAATTAGAAGGGAAAACCAAAGGAAAGTATGTGAAAAGTTATCAAGAATACACAAATGTAGTTTTACTTGATCCTGATGTAGCAAAAATATTTCATGATGAAGGGGCCGTTAATGAAGCATTACGAACGTTAATTAGAGTTACATATCCACAAACTCATTAATTAACATTCCCGAAACTCTCCCCCGGCATGTCCACGCTTAGCACGGCACTTATGTTTATCGTTTAAGGCAAAAATAATTGAACCACATCAACGAAGTAATACTCTATTCATGTTCACCATTAACAGCAGAACTATTAAGAAAAGAAATGTATAATTAGGTGATTGTATTCACCTATTTTAGTATAAATTACGTGAATTTTATTCCTTTAATAAATAAAAATGTTTTGTATTAAAATGATTCTGTCACTAAATGATTCTGTTTATAAAGAAATTAATTTTTCTGTTTAATCCGTGGGTAAAAAATGAAAAAAATATTTACATTTTCAATACTACTGTTTTCTGTTATCAGCTGTTGCTGCTTTGCTTCAGAAATATCCAAAATCAGTCTTTCTGAATTGCAGGAAAAAGCGGATTTAATTGTGCTTGCTAAAGTAATTAAAGTTGAGAAGAATAAAAATCAGGATATAGTAACAATAAAAATAGATTCATTTCTTAAAGGGAAAACTGATGATAAAGTATTGGTTTTTACTCTTGTATCACGAGGCGGTTTAAAAGATTTTGATCCGGCATTAAAGAAAGACGATACCGGAGTTTTCTTTTTAAAGAAAAAAGACGGGAAAATTGAAAAAGCTTATTGGGGAAGCATCGCCATTTTTCAGAAAAATAATTTTAATTTAACAAAAGATAATAATAAAATTCACCGTGACTGGAAATATGTTC
>JAUVKG010000368.1 GCA_030596365.1 Chlamydiota bacterium
GCCCACGGAACACACAGACTACACGGAAATTTTTAAATAATTATTTTAAAACCCTGATATTTACGGACATTTGCAAAATAAATAAAAGTGTTCATCCGTGTAATGATCGTGAGTACACGTTACTTCGTTAGCCGTGTTTTCCGTGGGCAATTAAAAAATCTGTCGGCCAGATTGTTTTGCAACTATTTGCTAAAAAACACTAATTTTTGGATTCAGTTTGATTCTCAAGTTGCAACCATCTTTCTCTAAGTAAATGAGCGGCATATTTTGGCTGCCGCTGTCTTGTGAAAGCACCTTTTCTATTTCCAAAAACTCTTATGCAGTTTTGCCTTGTGGCGAAATCCGCGAAATTCCACGGATGTTCCCCAATCACAAAATCAAGTTTATCGAAAACTTTATGGTGGTGATTTAACAGTTCTTTTTGATATTCTTCCGTGAACATTGCCGGTGGTGTACTATGAAAACCCGCGATAGCGCCACCACCGTATTCAGCCATTATTATTGGTTTACTATATAACTCATGCCATTTCGTTAAAACTTGTTCTAATTGATATCCAAGTATGTCAAGCCTTCCGGGCGTAGTATACCAGGAGAAGTAATAGTTTACGCATATAATATCCACTAAGTCCGCAACTTTACAGAGATGAGGTCTGGAACAACTTACAATAGTGATAAATCTATCCGGGTCGAGTTCACGTGTATGCTTAGCAACTTTAGCAAAATAATCTGCAGCGCTGTCTTCGTAATCATACGGTTCGTTTGCCAGGCTCCACATAACTACTGAAGGATGATTTTTATCTCTTTTAATGAGTTTTTCCATTATATCAAGATGATGATTCAGTAAAGGTTTTGAATCAAACGCATCGGTTTTCAATCCTACAGCGGGTGATTCGTCTATCACTACAAATCCAAGTTTATCTGCAAGGTTTAGTATTTCTTCTGAATAAGGATAATGAGATGTTCTGAAAGAATTTGCGCCTATCCATTTAAGCAGTTGAAAATCTCTCGCGTTGATTGCATCGTCAAGCCCTTTGCCTTTAATATCCATATCTTCATGCTTTCCAAACCCTTTGAAGTAAAACGGTTTATCATTTATTAAAAACTTCCCGTCCTTTATTTTGATGGTTCGTATGCCGAATGGTTGAACATAATGATCTGCCAGGTTATTGTCATCGTCAAAAATTTTTACGTCGATGGAATAAAGATAAGCGTTTAACGGTTGCCATAAGTTCGGATTATTTACTTTTAGAGTGTCAGCAATTTTTGAAGATGAACATATTTCTTTATTATTTTTGTCAAGCAGTGTTATTTTTACGGATTTGTAATTTCCTTCAATTTCAACTGCGTAATTAACAATCCCGATATTGTTATTATTGTCAATATCAGTTTTTATTGTTATATCTTCAAGATAAATCTTGTCACGCACAATCAAATAGACCGGTCGATGTATTCCGGAATAATTAAAAAAATCGTGAAAGTAATCTTGAATTTTATATCCTGTTGGCAGAATTGAAGCGTCAACAAGTCCGTGATAAAATTTTTGCTCGCCCGGGCCGGGTTGATTGTTTTTTACTTCTATAATTTTTCCTGGTGGCAGTATGGTACTGTCAAGTGTATTATCAACTTCTACTGTAAGTCTGTTAAGCTCATTCAATTTTAAGTGTTCATTAATAACAGCATCAAACGGCAAATAACCTCCTTTATTTTCCGCGACTTTGTTTCCGTTAATCCAGACTTTTGCTTTATGAGTTACTGAGCCAAATCGTATTAATACATCTTTATTTTTCCAATCACTAACATAGAAAAAAGTTTCATACCAGACAGCACCGATATGATCACGTATTTTTGGATTCGTTGTTATATCATTATAACTTGCCGGTACAGGCATGAAATCCGGATCGCTTAACGGAGCTTCATGCCATTTTTTTTCAACTCCATTGTTATCGAAATCAACTTTAAAATTCCACATACCGGAAAGGTTTTTTAATTCGCGCGTCAAGCTTTCTTTAGGATAAAGCATTTAAATTTTTCCTCTGAATAAATTAAAATATTATTTAACTCTCTTTAATACTAATACCCAGTCATTGCCATTAGCAACCTTTCCCGGTGGATCAAATTCTTTAATAGGCGCTTTTTTTCCGCTTGGAATGTTTTTCATAAATGATCTTTGTTCAGTAAATTCTTTGTCTTTTACACACCATTTCCCGTTGCGCGGATTATACCAGTAAGCATTCATTTTCGGAGCCGCCAAACGGTTCATATTCACACGGATATTTCGGCCGTTCGCGCTGTAAATCATCGCGTAATCGCCTTTGCTGCCGCGTGTTGCCTGGATCCGGCTTGAAATGCAACCTTCCCATCCTGTCATTTTGCCTGTATCACCATCAATTAAAGACTGGTCGGGAATTCTTTCGAGAAATTGCTCGTTACTCCATAAAGTCATCAGTTTAAGCAAATACTGCATTTGTTCTGTACCCGGGGCATGCAAGTTTTTTACCCATTTCTTGTTTTCGATTTTAAGATTTTCTACATTTCCACCGAGTTTTTCACCGAAAAGATGTGTATGCGTATGACCGTAAACAATGCCAAACCCGCCGGCGAAAACGGTTTGGTATGATTGGAGTCTTATTTGCCAGTCGGTATAAATTTTATTGCCTTTTCCGCGTTCTTCATAACCGCCTTCAAAGAGCCAAGTAGGTTTTGGCGGTGATAAATTATAATCAAATTCAATAGCTTTAATTTGTTCACTCGGCTGGTCCTGAACTGAATTAAAACTCAACCACTTATCATTATGAAACCATTTTGACGAGTTTGGCTTCCATTTACGAGGGTGATAACTCATAAGCATCGGCTGATTATCGTTCCCGGCAAGTACTCCGGCGGCCATTTCTCTAAACCGGGCTCGATAGTCATACTTACCGTAAATGGCACTTCGATCTCCACCGATCATCCAAATAATATTTTTATGATTTTTAAACCGATGACTTATCCAATATGCGTAATTGCTGACGTTACCTATGTTAAGGATAACATCACCATCCGGACGTCCGTCGCCCCAATCTCCTGCGATTCGCGATCCCCAGGACGGCAATAAAATTACATATATTCCTTTTTCAGCGGCGCTATCAATAATATAATCCAAATGATCCCAATAATCGTATTTATTATTTTTAATAATTGGTTTTAAGGGGTCATATTTACCTTTTTTTATTTCAAAAGGTTGATAACCATATACGTTAGTTGGCGTTCTGCTCATTGGAAACACGACTAAAGTGATAGTGTTAAATTTTTGTTCTTTTCGTGTTTGCAAGTAATGCTCAACTTCATCGCGATTTAATCGCCATGCGATTTTCCAAGCTGTATCGACA
>JAUVKG010000167.1 GCA_030596365.1 Chlamydiota bacterium
GGTCGAGGTGATGTTTTTTTGTGCCATGATCCTTTTATGCCTTGGGCAGAAAAAAACGGATTGATATCCCGATGGGATACTCTTGCTTATTTGGATCCGGTTATAATTGTTCCAAAGGAAAATATAAAAAATATAGAAAAATTTTCCGATCTCGCACGGCCCGGACTGCGAATCGGAATCGGTGACACAACTTATTCCACTTCAGGTCACGTAATAAAAAATGCGCTTAAAAATTCACCTTTTGGAAATGCTGTCATGAGCAATGTTGTTGCGCAATCTAAAGGGCATCAGACACGCTGTAATTATGTTATTGAGGGTGCGCTGGATGCTGCAATAGTTTGGAACGCGGTAGCTCATGAATTCAGTGACAAACTCAAAACGATTTTAATGCCGAAAGATTCCATTGACGCAATCACTTCCGCGACATATCAGGAAAGTGATTTAAAAAATGTGAAAGTTACTGTTGGGGTTACCACAAAGGCAAAAGACTCGCAGCATGTTAATCGTTTCTACGATTTTATAATTTCCGATTGCAAAGACATTTTTGTAAATCATGGGTTTAGAAAGTAAGCCGCACTATATGACTACAAATTACACAAAAAAATTCGATATGCTGCTGGTAATTCCACTGGCAATATATATTCTTTTGATTGTTGGAATAATACTCAGCGCGTTTATTAAAATTACGCCTGAAGCTGTTGCTTCAGTATTTACAAATCCCGCAATATGGGATTCCGCTGTTCGTTCTTTTGTTACATCACTTACAAGCACTGCTTTGGCTCTTGTTGTTGCTATTCCTGCGGGCTACATACTTTCCCGCCGCAAGTTTTACGGACATGATTTATTCGATTCAATCCTGGATCTGCCTATTGTAATGCCGCCGCTTGTAATAGGACTCTGTATTCTTCTCTTTTTTTCAGGCACAACGATTGGACGATTTCTCGATAGAGGACTGTCAACTATGCTCGCAGATACAATTGGCTGGAAAAGTAATTCGGCAGGTTTTTTTATTTTTAATGTTGGCGGTATTGTTGTTGTACAATTTGTTGTTGGGTGTGCTTTTGCTGTTCGTGTAATTAAATCAGCATTTGACGAACTTGATTCCCGATACGAAGATGTTGCAATGACACTTGGGGCGACTCCCTGGCAATCTTTTCGCAAAATATCTTTACCAAACGCGTTGCCGGGTATTCTGGCTGCCGCAGTTATCAGCTGGGCAAGAATTTTTGGATTATTTGGTCCGATCCACCTGCTTTGCGGAACAATGCGTTACAAAACAGAAATTTTACCTACGACTATTTATTTAGAATACAGTGTAGGAAATCTTGATGGAGCGTTAGTAGTGAGTGTTTTTATGATTATAATATCAATGATTACATTATTTATTTTTAAAAAATTCGGTGGAAAAATGTATTGAATTTTTTGACTTTTGACGTTAGACTTTCGACGTTAGACCCCCGCCTATGGCGGGGAAAGCTTTAACTTTTAACTGACACCCCGCCGTTTGCGGGGCAGGCCTGACACCTGACACCTGACACCTAATACCATGCCCGGAATAGAAATTAAAAATTTATCATACCAAATCGGAGATTTTTCAATGAAAAATTTTTCGATCACTATTAATAAAGGTGAATATTTCGTGCTAACAGGAAAAAACGGTTCGGGAAAAACTACTCTGATAAAACTTATCGCAGGAATTTGTCAGCCGGTTGAGGGAATAATAAAAATTAACGGGGTTGATATGACTAATGTCCCTCCTTGGAAACGCGCTATTGGTTATTTACCGCAAGACGGTCTTCTTTTTCCAAATAGAACTGTGCAAAAAAACATTCAATTCGGACTGGAGGTTCGCGGCGCCGGTTACGATGAAATAAACAGTCAGGTTGATAAAGTCGTCGAAATGCTTGACTTATCAAATTTGCTCAAACGTAAACCTCAAGGCCTTAGCGGGGGAGAAAAACAAAAAGTTTGTCTTGCACGTGCTCTTGCCTGCAATCCGGATGTGCTTTTACTTGATGAACCTGTCAGTGCGATAGATGAAAAAGCAAAAATTATTTATTGTCAGAAGTTAAAATCTTTGCAGAAAGAATTAAAAATTACAACTCTGCATGTCTCACACAATAGTCTTGAAACAGAATTTCTTGCTGACAGAGTTGGAGTGATGGAATAACGGATTTAATGCCGGATAAGAGACGTATATCCTTCCGCGGCATTTTCTGCTTCATCTGCCATTCCACTTATTAGCCGCGCCATTTCAAGCAAAAGAATAATTGATAAAGGATCGGATTCTTTCTCTCGCGCAAGAAGTTCTTTTGTAAATTCATGGACAAGATTGTCTGTTTCCTCTTCTTTGTCATGAATCAAGTCAAGCTCGGAAAGAATCGCATCGGCATCAGCTTCTTTATCATATCCGCTTCCCGGAATCATAGCGAGTTGACTGCTGCATAACAATAATGCGTTAACTGTATGATCAACTTTTTCGGCTAGTAATTTTAAAGTATCATAACACCCCTCGGGAAGTTTTGTGTCTCTTATAACCATTAATTTTGATACATCTTCCGCCCTGCCGCAGATTTTATCCTGATTGCTGACAATTTGCAGGACATCATTTCGTTTTACAGCGGCGAAGATTGATTTTGTAAGACTTATTCGTATAGAAAATTTAATTTGATCTGCATGACTTTCCGTTTCGGAAATTTCATTGCATAAATTTTGCATTTTCGGTTTATTGCCTTTTGCAAATGCGTCTATAATTTTGTATATTAAATATGAACAGTGCTTGCCTTTGCATAAATGCTCGTACAAGGGTTCAAAAACAGTATTACCAAATCGTCCGCCAATTTTCATTATATTTCTCCTTTTTTTAATTTCTTTGCGTTTTTAGCGTCTTAGCGAGAGAGAAAAATTTAATTTAATTATTGCCACTAAGACACTAAGACACAAAAATTCAAATTATTCTGCTGTTAATTATTTTGCAAAATTATTTTGTTATTTTTTTTCTGAGTTCAGATGATCTCTCCTTGTCACCTTTAGCTTCATAAAGATTTGAAAGAACTTCTATCGTAGATTTATGTTCCGGTTCTAACTTTAATACTTTCTCATAAGCGTTGATTGCATTGTCATTCCTACCGGCTTTCCGCTCGATATGTCCAATTTGGATCCAGGCTCTGAAATGCAAAGGATGATAAGCGCATTTCTCCGACAGTTCGGCGGTTTCTTTAAACAAAACAGTTGCATCATCATTTTTATTTTCCGACAAATACAGAATACCAAGTTTATATGCCGCAACGCATCGGTTTGTCAAATCATTTTCCGGAAGCCATTGTTGAAATTTCCTACATGCGTCAATTGAAGCTTGTTTTTCTTCCGGTTTATTTCTAATCTGATAAAGTTCTGTTAATCGTTTTGCAAGCAGCCAGTCTTTGAACTCGCTATTAATGCTCATGGCAAGCCATTCAACGGCTAAATCCCATTCTTTAGCGTGAGAAAAAGCATTTGCAACATCGGTATATTCCCATAGTTCTGTGAAAGAATATTGTTTTATTCTTTCTTTAAGATAGTTTTTATCTGTTTTTTTGGAAATGGCGGTTTTCAAATATCTTATCTCATCTTTTGTAGGATAAATTAACCACTCCTGATTTAGTAATTCCGGTGCACGATTAGCCCATTCAAAAAGTTCCACAGGAGAAAGTTTAACGGTAGTTTTTTTATTTTTGATATTGTTTAATGCTGCTTTTTTTAATTTCTCGCTGCTTCCTTTTTTCAGCAAATCACGAATAACAAATCCATCTAAAATATTGTCCGGAGAATTTCTTAAAGCCGAAATATAACACTGCTCAGCTTTGCTATAATCTCCTTTATTAAAATACATTTTGCCGAGACGCGCCTGAAGTGAACCGGAACTTGAAAATTTTTCTGAAGCAAAAATTAAATCACTGTCATTCAAATTTAATTTCACAATCTTTTTTGCCAGTTTAGGTTCATCTGGATACTGATTTGCAATATATTTCAAATAAACTGAAAACTCATTTGTAAGTTTATTTTTTGATAAAAGTTTTAATACTTCAGCCCCTGCGCCATTATAATATTTTCCAAATTCAACAAATTTTTTCAGCCATTTAATCTTTTCCATTTCCCTTTGATGAGAATTCATCTTTTCATAATTCTTATCAGCTATAATTATCTTTTGTGGTCCCGACCACGGTACCCACGGATGCTCTATTGCAAGCGTAATACTTCTGTTCCTTAACCAGTTGCGGAGAGATGACGGTATTGTGTCCTGCTGCGGCCGCCAGTTAGGCAAAAGCCACATTCGGTTTTGCCCATCTTTCAAAAGTTTAATATCTTCAGCCGTTATGTTAAATCCGCCTTTGTTAACATCTTTACACACATGCATAACCGGATTTGTTCCACGCTGTTTATCGAAATAATATTTTATCGGCAGGCCTTCCATCCCCCATTCATAATAAACTGAATCGTTAGTTCCGACATTAGCTGAAAGAAAATCGCCAATATTTCTGCAATAAGTAAAATCGACCTGATAATATCTTTTAAATGCATTCCATGCTTTAAGCTGCAAAGGCATAATAAGATACATGGCAATAACCGCGCCGGCAATTGCCCCGCTCCACTGAACAACCTTAATTTTTTGTTTATCGGCGGGTAGTTTTTTTGAAAGCCATAATCCGCCCCGCCAGAAGATATCGGTAATCAGCCAAGCCCCGCGAGCCATAAAGAACGCCCAAAAGGGGAACGTAAATAACATTCTGTTTTCGCTTAAAGTGGCTTTATTTTTATCAAGTCCCCAAACAATTAAAAAAGTTGAGCCGACAGCGATGATTGTAAAAATTAAAGAGCGTTCGCGATCAATAAAAAGTGCGGCAAAAAACCCGACAATTAACAGCCATTTAATATGCACATAGGCAGGCAGATACATTTGAAAAACAAACCCAAAAGTTTCCCACGAAAATGCAGAAGGACCGTACCGGAAAAATTGATCATTGTTGGATGGATTAAATACCGCACCAAGAATATTATTGTTAAAAGTGAAATATTGAATAATTAAAAATGCACCAATCGAACCGATAACCACACTCACTTTCAAAAAACTGCTCCATTTGTCCGGACGATAAATCATTTTATCACGAATCGGCAGCCAGGCAATCAGCCAGAGAATCCCATAAACCGACGAGCAGACCGCAAGATGAACCATTCCAAAAAACCAAAGTTGAATTTGCAGTAAAGCAAAAACGGCATACCAAATCCACGCTTTCCATGAATCTTTTTCAAGTGCACGGAAAAAAAGAAGCGTGCTTAATAACATTGACGCAGCGCCAATAGTATAAAATCGACTATATTGCCCCCATTTCATTAATCCCGGGCATAACATAACAAGAAAAGCTGCAGTAAGGCCTGCCCATCTGCCGGCAAGCTTGCCTGTGAGCAGACCGGTGAGCAGTACCATCAAAAATGATCCGGTAAAGCCGAGTATTCTCAAATTTATCGGACTGTCACTGATCTTTAATGAAAAATGTTTGATAAGTGGAGGGAGCGGTTCTGCCTGCACCTGCCATCCCTGCAAAATTCTTAAAACGGGCTGCAGTCCTTTTTCCCTTAGAGCCATTTCGTCACCGCAGATACTTCTATCGCCAAGTTTGTAGAACATGAGCAGAACGGATATTACTGTCAATAACAGAAGGGAATAAATAAAGATTTTGTTTTTAATTTTGTCATTCATGTATATATGATAAGTTGACATTTTTAAGAATTGCACATATAATTTAATTAATTATATTATTTTATAACTTTATAGGCAAGAAGGAACGGGTCTAATTAACCTAATTAACCTAATTGACCTAATTGACCTAATTAACCATGACTACATATTATTTCATTTGACCTAATTTAAGGGGTGTTCTGAAAGGGTAAATGTCCCGTCGGCCTTGTGCCGGTGGTTTGAAAAATTGGATTAAAAAGGTCAGTGGGACATATAATCCAAATCAACGAAGTAACGTGCACTCACGTTCATCCAACAATCCAACATTCCAACAATCCAATATTCCAATAATCCAACAATCCAACAATCCAACAATCCAACAATCCAATAATCCAACATTCCAATATTCCAATAATCCAACATTCCACCCCTTTCCCCCTTGTTAAAAAACAGCTTAATCAGTATAATAATACCAGAATAACTTAATGGGTATATTAATACCATAATAACTTTAAATAATATTGTAAAATGAAAATACATAAAAATGATAATATCTTTTTCCTCGGCGTGGATATCGGCTCCACTACTTTTAAAGCTGTACTGCTTACTCCGAAAGGTAAGGTACATCATACAATTTACACGAGAACTAAACCAATGCCTGATGCAATTCTCAGCTGCTC
>JAUVKG010000164.1 GCA_030596365.1 Chlamydiota bacterium
ATCTCGTTAAAGATATTAATAAACTTCCGGAAATTATTAAAGAAGCTTTCTATAT
This sequence comes from Chlamydiota bacterium, assembly GCA_030596365.1. Taxonomy (GTDB): domain Bacteria; phylum Auribacterota; class UBA3054; order UBA3054; family B51-G9; genus B51-G9. The sequence goes on from JAUVKG010000164.1 coordinate 56, forward strand.
CGCGACTGCAGGCAGACCGGGACCGGTTTTGATTGATGTTCCAAAGGATGTTCAAACTCAAAAAACTTCCGCGCCATATCCTGAAACTCTGAAAATGGAAACCTACAAGCCGAATTATAAAGGTAATATTAAGCAGGTAAAGAAAGCTGCGGAAGCAATAAAAAATGCTAAAAGACCGGTTGCTTATGTTGGGGGTGGCGCTATTACAAGCGGTGCTCATAAAGAGGTATTTGAATTTATCAAAAAAACCGGGATTCCTATTACTACAACTTTAATGGGTATCGGAGCTTTTCCGGAAAAAGAACCCGAAAGTTTGAAGATGCTTGGAATGCATGGAACCAGATATGCTAATTATGCTATTCAAAAATGTGATTTAATTATCGCTATTGGTGCAAGATTTGATGATAGAATAACAGGAAAACTTTCCACCTTTTCTCCTGATTCTAAAGTTGTTCATATTGATATCGATCCAACAAGCATATCGAAAAATATTTTTGCGAATGTACCGGTTGTAGGAGATGTAAAAGATGTTTTGAAAAAGCTTAATAAGATTGTTGAAAAGCCTGAAATAGGTGAATGGAACAAGCAAATTGCTGAGTGGAAAAAAGATTATCCTTTGACTTATAGAAAAGATAACGAGAAAATTCTTCCGCAGGAAGTTATCGCCGCAATTAATGATATCATGGACGAGGATGATATCATCGTTACAGACGTTGGGCAACATCAAATGTGGGCGACCCATTTTGTTGAATATAAAAAACCAAGAACCTTTCTTTCGTCAGGTGGATTGGGAACAATGGGATTCGGCCTGCCGGCGGCGATAGGCGCTCAACTTGGAAAAGAAAAATCTAAAGTTTTTGCTATTTGCGGTGATGGTGGATTTCAAATGAACATTCAGGAACTTGCAACAGCGGCAATTAATAAAATACCTGTTATCAGCATTGTTTTGAATAATGGATATCTTGGCATGGTTAGACAATGGCAGGAACTTTTTTATGACAAGCGCTATGCAATGACATGCCTGGATAGGAAAGCTGATTGCCCGGTAATTTGCAATGATCCAACACCTGCCTGTCCGGTATATATCCCTGATTTCATCAAACTTTCTGAAGGGTACAGTTGTTACGGAAAAAGAATAACAAAACACGAAGATGTTGCACCTGCTCTTGCAGAAGCTGTAAAAATAGCAACTGAGAAAAAACAGCCGGTCGTTCTTGAATTTATTACCGAGCCGGAAGAAAATGTTCATCCTATGGTTCCGGCAGGAGCGAGTTTGGATGACATGATCGATGAATTGGTGTAAGTAGAATTGTGGAATTGCAGAATTTGGGAATTGAGAAATTGAAATTTACCAAATTATAAAATTATAAAATTACTAAATTATCATGAAACATACTATTTCTATTCTTGTAAGAAATCAATTTGGTGTATTAGCGAGAGTTGCCGGCCTGTTTTCAGGACGCGGGTACAATATTGACAGCCTTTGTGTCGCTGAAACTCAGGACCCCGATTATTCGCAAATGACTATCGTCGCGCGTGGCGAAGATGATATTCTTGAGCAAATTAATAAGCAGCTTAACAAACTTGTTGATGTAGTAAAAGTAGCTGACTTCCGCGAAAAAGAATGCGTAATAAGAGAAATGGCGCTTATTAAAGTTAATACATCTTCACAGACTCGTGGGGAAATTATACAGATAGTAAACGTCTTTCGAGCGAAAACAATAGACATTTCACACAAATCTATGACCGTTGAGGTTACAGGTCCGGAAAACAAAATTTCCGCAATAATTGAAATGCTGACTCCGTTCGGAATAAAAGAAATATCACGGACCGGTCGCGTGGCAATGGCGAGGAAGTAGCCTGTCTCGGAGAGACAGGATTCCGGTAAACCGGAAACGTGATCCGTGGTCCGTGATCCGTAATCCGTAAAATGAAAATATTATGTATGCAAAGTCAGCAAAAGATTTGGAAGTTTATAAATTATCTTTTGAATTAGCAATGGAAATATTTTTTATTTCGAAGGATTTTCCAAAAGAAGAAAAATATTCATTAACTGATCAAATTCGTAGATCTTCCAGATCAGTATGCGCTAATTTGAGGGAAGTATGGGCAAAACGAAGATACATTGCTCATTTTACCAGCAAATTAACAGATTGTGACGGTGAAAACTCTGAAACTGAAACGTGGCTTAGTTTCGCATATTGTTGCGAATATATTAATGGAGATGATTACAAAAACTTAGTGGAGAAAAATAATAGAATAGGACAAATGTTAGGAAATATGATGACCAAAGCAGAAATGTTTTGTAAAAACAAATAACGGATTACGGACCACGGATTACGGATTACGAATATAAGCGAAAATACGAAAATAAAAAAATAACAATAACTCAAAAAAAATGGAGAAAAAAATGGCTAAAATGTATTATGATAAAGATGCAGACTTAAAAATCCTCGACGGTAAAACCGTTGGGATTATAGGTTACGGTTCACAGGGGCACGCGCAGGCGCAAAACCTTCGTGACAGCGGTGTAAACGTAATTATTTCGGAACTGCCGGGAACAGCAAATTATGACCTCGCAAAAGAACATGGTTTCGAACCTGTTACTGCAGCAGAACTTGCTGAGAAAGCTGATGTTGTTCAGATGCTTGCTCCGGATGAAACTCAGGCAATAATCTATAAAACAGCTGTTGCTTCTGCTATGAAAGCAGGAAAAACACTTGTGTTTTCTCACGGATTTAACATCCATTATGGACAGATCGTTCCTCCGGCGGATGTAGATGTAATTATGATTGCGCCAAAAGGACCGGGACATCTCGTTCGCACTGTTTATGTTGAAGGCGGTGGAGTGCCGAATTTGATTGCTATTTACCAGGATGCAAGCGGTAAAGCAAAAGACGTTGCACTCGCTTATTCAAAAGGTATTGGCGGAACACGTGCAGGCGTTCTCGAAACTACTTTCAAAGAAGAAACTGAAACCGACCTTTTCGGCGAACAGGCAGTTCTTTGCGGTGGATGCACAGCTCTTGTTAAAGCAGGTTTTGAAACTCTTGTTGAAGCAGGTTATCAACCGGAAATCGCTTACTTTGAATGTATGCACGAACTGAAACTTATTGTTGATCTTATGTACGAAAAAGGTATCGCAGGAATGCGCGACTCAATTTCTAATACCGCGGAATACGGTGATGTAACTCGCGGCCCGGAAATTATTACTGAAGAAACTAAAGACATAATGCGTGATATCCTTACTGACATCCAGGATGGTTCTTTCGCTCGCGAATGGCTGCTTGAAAATCAGGTTAATAAACCTGTTCTGAATGCGCTTCGCAACATCGAAAAAGAACACCTTATCGAAGATGTTGGCGGTGAACTTCGCGGTATGATGAGCTGGCTGAAGAAGTAACCGACCTCGGTGAGGACGGATTCCGGCTAAGCCGGAATGGTAATCAGTAATCGGTATTCGGTAATCGGTTGTAGCCGGTCTCGGTGAGGCCGGATTCCGGCAAAGCCGGAATGGTAATCGGTTAATTGAAATTTGCGCAAGCACCCCGCGGATGCGGGGTTAATTTCAATTATGGTACAAAAGTATTCAGTGACATTTTTTGACCTTTGACCTTAAGCTCCCCTCCTTACCAAGGAGGGGTGCCTGAAGGGCGGGGTGGTTCTTGTCCATTCGGTCCATTAAGTCCCAAAAAGGAGAAAAACTATGAGTGAAAATGAAGAAACTTTATGGAAAGGAAAACCATCGCAGCTTATTAATTTTAATAATTTTCTCCTTTCGGGAATTGTAGTATTACTGATAATTATTTTGTCGATTTATTTATGGGGATGGTTGTTCTATTTGATTGTTTTTCCCTGCGGATATGCTTTACAGAAATGGCTGATCCTACGTTCTTATGGATATGAGCTCACAAGTGAGCGTTTAAGAGTTACAACAGGAATTTTCACGAAAAGTTTTGAGGAAATTGAATTATACAGAATAAGAGATTATTCAATTGTACAGCCGTTTTTTCTCAGATTATTTTCACTCGGAAATGTGATTCTGAAAACTTCGGATAAAACTATGCCGGACGTTACAATTAGTGCCATTAAAGATTTTATCGAAGTAAAAGACAAAATCAGAGAGCGTGTGGAAATTTTGAGAAAAGAAAAAGACATTAAAGAGATAGATTATACTTAGCCGCGACGATTTATATTAAGATTTAGTCGCGGCGAGAAAATTCATCCCGTTGTGATGAATTTAAAATTTATCTTTTTTAATTGATCATTGACATTTTTTGAAGTATATTGTATAATTAAATTAATACTTTAATATTACAAGGTACTTTTATGGCATATAAAAAAAGATTAATAGAAAAAAAATTGCTTGAATATAAGCAATTCTTTAAAATTGTTTTGATTACGGGTGCAAGACAGGTCGGTAAAACTACATTATTGACACATTGTTTTCCAAAAATTAAAATTATTACTTTTGATCCTATTCAGGATATTTATGGCGTAAGAAAAGATCCTGATTTGTTCCTTGACAATTTTCCACCACCGGTTATTCTTGACGAGATTCAGTATGTACCGGAACTTTTTCCCGCGCTGAAAAGACGCGTTGATAAATCAAACGCCACCGGACAATATTTTCTTACAGGCTCTCAAAACTTTAGCTTAATGAAAAATGTTTCGGAAAGTCTGGCGGGACGAGTAGGAATTCTTAATCTTTTCAACATGACTGTAAATGAATTATATGGAAACATTAATGATGCCAATTGGCTTGAATATTATTTAAATAATTCTAAATTTTTATTAAAAAGAACATTAAATACAAAGTTGCCATTAAAAGATATTTTATGGCGGGGAGGAATGCCCGGACTATTAGATGCAGACGAAAAATTTATAACACCGTTTTTTAAATCTTATGTTCAAACTTACATAGAACGTGATTTGAGGACAGTTGAGAATATTAAGAATTTATATAATTTCACTACATTTATGTCTTTTTGCGCGGCACTTTCTGCACAGGAAATTAATAATTCTAAAATTGGAAATGATATAGGTATTTCTTCTGTAACTGCCAAAAAATGGTATGAGTTGTTGATAAATTCTTTTCAGTTTTTTGCTTTACAGCCATATTCAGGCAATACTATTAAAAGAATCTCAAAAAAAAGAAAAGGATTTATCAGCGATACAGGCTTGCTATGTTATTTACAACAAATTAACTCGCCGGATGCTTTGCTTGCTTCGCCGATGTTTGGTGCGATTTTTGAAACATTTGTAGTTTCTGAAATTAAAAAGTATATTAACGCTTCCGGTTTGAATGTAAATTTTTATCACTGGCGAACAAACAGCAGTGCCGAAGTAGATTTGATAATAGAAAAAAATGGTTTTCTTTATCCGATTGAAATTAAATCAAAATCGAATTTAAATGCTTATGATGCAAGGGGATTAAAATCTTTTAGAGAAACTTACAAAAATAAATGTAAACATTCGCTGATTATTTACGCTGGAAAAGAATTATATAAAATTTCTGAAAATATAACTGCCATTCCCTGGAACGCTATTTGTAAAAAAAATTAGAAGAAAACGGAATCGGGAAAATTTTTGAAAAAAATTAATTTTGCAACTTTAGACCTTTTGACCTTAGACCTTAAACTTTAGACCTTATTAATATCATGAAAGATAAAGTAAAAATTTTCGATACAACTTTACGCGACGGTGAACAATGTCCGGGCGCGACGATGACATTAGACGAAAAACTTCGCATTGCTAAACAGCTTGCGAAATTAAATGTTGATGTTATTGAAGCCGGCTTTCCGATCAGTTCCGACGATGATTTTGAAGCTGTGAAAATTATTTCAGGAGAAATACAAGGACCGGAAATCGCGGGACTTTGCCGATGTGTTGAAAAAGATATTAATCGCGGTTGGGAAGCTTTGAAGAATGCTGAAAATCCGAGATTACACATATTCCTGGCAACTTCTCCTCAGCACCGTGAATTCAAATTTAAAAAAGCTCAGGACGAAATACTTAAAATGGCTGTCGAAATGACTCAATATGCAGCTTCACTTTGTCCTAATGTTGAATTTTCTACCGAAGATGCAGCGAGAACTGAACTCTCTTACCTCGCTGAAGTGGTTGAAGCTGTTATCGCCGCGGGAGCGACAACTGTAAATGTTCCTGATACAGTTGGTTATGCAATGCCGTGGCAGTATGGTGAAACAATTGCTTATTTATTTAAAAATGTTAAAAATATAAATGATGCCGTTATCAGCACACATTGTCATAACGATCTTGGACTTGCAGTCGCAAACTCACTTTCGGCCGTCGCAAACGGCGCCCGGCAGGTTGAAGTGGCTGTTAATGGTCTCGGCGAGCGTGCGGGAAACTGTTC
>JAUVKG010000064.1 GCA_030596365.1 Chlamydiota bacterium
ATGATCTTTTAACGGCGCGGCAAGGCCTGGCATTCCACTTACATCTTCCGCAATTGTAATCGCGCCGGGACGGACTGAATGGATAAGTTTATTTGCGAGAGAAAGATATGCCAGCGCATCGTCATCAACTGAGCCGTCAAAATATTTTTCGTAAGAATCGAAACCTGAGCCGAGGCCATGATGGTGGTACATCATGCTTGTAATACCGTCGAATCTGAATCCGTCAAGTTTGTATTCATCGAGCCAGAATCTGCAATTTGAAAGCAGGAAATGAAGAACTTCAGGCTTTCCATAATCAAAACATTTTGAGTCCCAGGCATCATGACTTCCTCGCGGTCCTTCGTGAAAATACTGATGATAAGTGCCGTCAAATTTTGACAAGCCTTCTATTTCATTTTTAACGGCGTGAGAATGAACCAAATCCATAATTACGGCAAGACCGGCTTCGTGGGCTGCATCAATAAGTTCTTTGAATTCTTCAGGAGTTCCGAACCGTGATGACGCTGCAAAAAAGTTTGAAACATGGTATCCGAATGAGCCGTAATAAGGATGCTCCATGATTGCCATAAGTTGAAGCGTGTTGTATCCGGCATCAATAATTCCCGGCAGAACATTATTTTTAAATTCGGTGTATGTTCCGACGCCATGTTTCTCCTGTGCCATGCCGACATGAGCTTCATAAATCAAAGGAGCTTCGGCAGGACGTTTATATTTTGGAAATTTCCATTTGTAAGGATGTTTGGGATTCCAAACTTGCGCGGTGAAAATTTTCGTTTGCTCATCTTGGACAACCCGTCGCGCGTAAGCTGGAATTCTATCTTCTTCGCCGCCGTCCCAGCACATTTTCAATCTGTAAAGGTCACCGTGTTTTAGTGTATTTGCAGGAAGTTTGATTTGCCATATGCCTGAATCGTCAATTTTATTGAGGAGAAATTTATCGTCCTTTTCCCAATTCGAAAAATCTCCGATTAGAAAAATAGCAGTTGCGTTTGGTGCCCATTCGGTAAAGATCCATCCGGTTTTATTTTTATGCAGACCGAAGAATTCATGTCCTGAAGCAAAAGTTTCCAAGTTTTTTTTACTTTCGGTAAGCCGGTTTTCAACCCACAAAAAATGTCGATAGCGATCGTCTATTTTTGTCAGATAAGGCTGTAAACAATAATCATCGGAAAGCTTTGGCGTATTATTAGCTGTTTTATTTTGTTTTTTTATCATTTTGATTTTTTAATTATATTTACACTGCTAATGATTACCTTAAATAACGCAAAAGAATTTACGGTTTTTGTGTCATGGAAGTATAGATTTAATAAAAAATTATTTTCTTATATTTTGCGCTTCGTGTATTACAGCAAGAATATTAATGCTATTTGATTTTATGAAATAAATTATTCTGTAAGGAAGTTCAATAACTTCTCTGATTATCTTTGATTCATATTCCGGAACTGAACGACCAGACAGAGGAAAGACGGCAATTTGCTGAGTTTTTCTGGTTATTCGATCAACCATTTGTTGTGCGTATTCAATAGAATCTTGAGCAATATAATTATATATGCAGTCAAGATGCTTTTCGGCAGTGTTTGTCCAATAGACATTCATTACTTTAATCCATATTTTTCACGAATATCATTGACACATTTTGTGCGACCTGCTTTACTATCTGCCAATCCACTTTCAATTATCTTTCTCACATAAATTTGATGTATTAAATCTTCCCAAGTCGCAGTACTCGGCAACTTATCAATTAATTTATGTGCAGATTCTTTAACAAACATTTCTGACATTATAATCTCCTTATTCTAAATATTTTACTCAATTACCAACTCAATTATACTTAATTGAAAGCAAAAATGCTAATTACAATCAACAAATATTATTAAAAAGATAGAAATGTTTGTGATTGTTTTCATTTTTGGATAAAATTAATTGTATATTTTTTAGATTTTTATATATATATTTATTAATTCCTCTAAATCGACTTTATAATTTGGGTTTGTCAAAAATGTTAAAAAGATATTATTATTACATGCCTATTTTCCATTTACCTTTTTCTAAAAAAACTTCTATTGATTGGCGTTTTGCTTTATTTAAAAGGTTTGGATATGACAATTTTTCTGATTTGGCATAATTAGCAAGTAAAACAATTTCTTTTCTTTCTAAATAAGCAAGCCTTTTATGAAAACTGTTTGTAATCGCCTTACCAACAATTTCTTCCATAACTTTTGTTTTTCCGTTATCATTAAACTCTTTAAAAGCATCATAATATAAATTTCTATCTATAAATTTTATGTTTATAGGCACAAAACCTTCTCTAATTAGAAGATAATTATTTAAGACACGTCCTATACGACCATTACCGTCAATAAATGGATGTATATGCTCAAAAGTTAAATGAAATAATGCAATGCGCTTAATTATATTCTCTCTAAGTGTTGTATTATATACAACGAACATATCATCTATTTTTTCACTTATTTTTAACGGGTCTTCAGCTATGTGATTTGCAACCCGCACCCATTCATCCCCATGTCTGAATTTGCCTGCTATATCATCTAGAATATTAGAAAGCAACATTTTATGTAAAAGTAAAAGCATTTCAACATTTAATTCCTGGTTTTTTGCTTTTTCTCTAATATATGACACAACCCTTGCTAAATTTTTTGCTTCAAATATCTCGCGTTCAGTAACATATCTGTCTAAATCTATTTGAAGCAGTATTTTGTCAGTTTCTTCCAGCGAAAGTGTGCTGTTTTCAATAGCGTTAGAGTTATATACCTGTTCCGGTATTTCAGCTTCATCAATAATTTTCAGCAATGAAGAATTTTTCATTGCGAGTTCACAATAACGCATTTGAAGTTCATAAACTTTTTCGTAAATGTTTGATACTTTAGCCATATTTCCTTTTTTATAAAAATTGTTATGTTGTTATTATAACATAAACGCATATCTTTTTCAATCTAAAAACGTTAAAATCTAACAAAAAACAATAATTTTAACGGTTATGGCGCTAAAAACGTTAACCGCGTCCGGTGTGTTTAGGTGTGAGTCATAAACCTAAATAACACAGTTAACGTATTTTTTATTTAAACAGAATGATTTAGTGACAGTCGATGTTAAAATTAATTAAGTATTGAAACACACATTTTAACACAGAGCAAAAAAAATAATCAGCCTTAAATCAGCGGGCGTTTTAACATTTTTTCGTAAATATCAAAATATTTTCTTGCGGTTACTGAATGGTTGAAAATTTCAGTTCCTTCCTGCATAATTCGCGATATTTGTTTTTCTTTAATGTTTGATGATAATTTATAAAATTTCATCGCTTCATCTATCGCCCATTGCAAACCATCACTGCCGTAAACGTTAAAAACAAATCCATTGCCTTTATTTTTAGTTACTTGCAGATGAGAAACAGTATCATGCAGACCACCGGTATCATTAACGATAGGCAGTGAACCGTAAGTAGCGCCAATCATCTGAGGCAAGCCGCATGGCTCGAAAAGAGAAGGCATAAGGGTGAAATCTGATGCTGCAAAGCCATGTCTTGAAATTGCTTCGTCAAAGTCGCAAACAGCGACTCTGCTTTGGAAATTATGCTGCCTGACAATGTTATAAAAATGATTTTGAAATGCACCGTTTGCAACAATAGCAATCTGCAAATTATCATCCCAATATTTTGAAACAATTTTATATAAAGAATCAGCGAACACATCACATCCTTTTTGAATTGGATCGAGTCTTGACGGCCAAAAAAAGATGGGCGCATTTTCATCTATTTTCAAACCTAATCTTTCCTGAAGTTTTACCTTGTTTTCCCTTTTTCCTTCAAAATGTGTTTCAGGAGTATAATTTTTTGGGATTAATTCGTCAATCGCAGGATTGTATTTCGGATCAGGTGCATTAAGAATTCCTTCCGCGCAACCCGCGAATTTTTTGTTGGCAATTTCCTGGCGAATCGGGTCGGTAATGAAATCGTGATGTCCGTCAACAATTTCATCGAGAAAAGTCGGGCTTACTGTATTGATAAAATGAGACGCAAATATTCCGCTTCCCATTAGATCAACCGGATTTGCAGCTCTGGTTTCTTCGTAATTATATGGAGGTCTTTCATAATAAAGATTTTGCCAGAATTCTGCTGAATCAATACCACTGTATTCAATTCTTTCCAACAAAACTTTTTGAGAATGTAAGTTATGAATTGTAAAAAGAGAGGGAATTCCAAGGCGTTTAGAATACGCGGGAATAAGTCCGGTCATCCAATCATTACAATGAATTAAATCGGGATTGACTTTTGGAATGATATTGTTGATAACCTCACGCTGAAAGGCGAGCGCAGCAGCAGGATCTTCTAATTCATGCTCTGAATAAACAGAATCCCTATAATAAAAAATCCTGTCTTCCGCAAGATGAATTCTGTCATCAGGCAACTTGCTTTGATACTTCCGAAGCTCTTCGTCAATTAATTTTCCAACATCAATATTGAACATCCGACGGTAATGAGGAAGCGCAACATGTACATCCGCACCAAGATCAAAAAGCGATGAGACAAGTGAAGCGGAAACATCTGCCATTCCGCCCGCTTTGGCCTTGAGAGAGTTGGTCATGTTCCCCATGCCTTGCGGCAGGTAAGTGATTTCAGGGGTAACAATAAGAATTCTTGGATTCTTTTTCCTTGGTCGAGCGCGTTTAGTTGCCATAACAATTAATTTGTTAATTGGTTAATTGTGCAATCGATTAACTGCATTAATACTAAATTCATCCCGATGTGTCGGGATGAATTTACGCCCATTTAATAAAAGGCGGAATACAGTTTTTCAGTTCGAAAGCTCTGGGAACTATTCTTGCCGTGAAGCCGTAGCGCCCTGTTTCGCCGCATTTAAACGTAAATTTGAAAGTAAAGTTTCCGTCACCCGAATCATTATCCACATCCATTATTCCGCAGCAACTTTTAATGATTTTATTCTGCGAATCAACCATACCGTAATAAATTTGTATTTCAACATCATCGTGAGACAATCCGTCGAGGTAAACATTAACTTTAAGAACGAATGAATCGCCAACATGAATTTCTGAAATTTCTTTATTTGTAACCGGGGATTTAAGTTTAATTTTTCCCCATGAAGTCTCTATTTTATCTCTATATTTAATAAAATTACGAATTTCAGCGCAATTATTTTTTGTAGCCTTGCTAAAATTTTCTTTTGCATTCACGTAAAATTTAGAGTTGTAGTCGGCTACAATTCTATTACTTGTAAAACATTCAAAAGCTTTCGCTATAGACGCTTTCATCATCGATAGCCACTTCTTTGAATATTCACCCACCTTTCTATCGTAATAAGTTGGTATAACCTCATTTTCAAGAATGTTATATAATGCCTGAGATTCCTTTGTATCTCTGTATTCAGGATTGTCGTATTCTTCTCCGTTTCCAATAAGCCATCCGTTTTCACCATCGTATCCCTCGTCCCACCAACCGTCCGGTACGCTTAAGTTAAGGACACCGTTTGCTGCCGCTTTCATTCCTGAAGTTCCGCTTGCTTCGCGTGGTCTTTCCGGAGTGTTAAGCCAAACATCGACTCCTTGAACGAGTCGTCGTGCCAATCTGATATCGTAGTCTTCAAGAAAGACAACTCTTCCGCAAATTTCAGGTTCTCTGGAGAATTCTACAATCTTTTGTATTAAACGTTTTCCGCCATCATCAGCCGGATGAGCTTTCCCTGCAATAACAATTTGAACCGGATATTTTTCGTTTACAAGCATTCTTTTTAACCTGTCAAAATCCCGGAAGATTAATGTCGCGCGTTTATATGTTGCAAAACGCCTTGCAAAACCAATAGTAAGAGCGTTGTGAGCGAGAACATCATTTGCCTTTATAATTTCTTCTGAAGTCGCATTACGGTTTTTACATTGAGTGTGAGAATAATCTCTTACTGTTTGAACAAGTCGGGCTTTAGAATGTACATGAGCATGCCAAAGTTCATCATCAGGTATTTTATTGATAGATTTCAATACCTTCTGATTGCCCGGTGAATTATGCCAATTTGAATTAAGATATTTTGTGAAAAGTAATATGTTTTCAATAGATAACCAGGAAAGATGATGTATGCCGTTGGTTATATGGGTTAACGGAAGCTCATCTACCGGTAGACCGGGCCAGAGAAATGACCACATATTACGCGCAACTTCACCATGAAGTTTGCTTACTCCATTACAATACTGAGCAAGATTAAGCCCGAGAATTGTCATCGAAACGTTATCATAATGATCTCCCCAGGCGACAATTGTATCCGTTGGTATTCCTAAACTTTTTTCTAAAATCTGAAGGTGTGGAATAATAAGCTCTTTTTTAAATGTCTCATTACCGGCGGGAACAGGTGTATGAGTAGTAAAAACAGTTGATCGGCGTGTTATTTCCCTGGCTTCTTCAATGCTGATATTATATTTCTTTACTAATCTGGAAATTCGGGCAAGTCCGAGGAATGCTGCATGCCCTTCATTCATATGGCATGCGGCATAATTTATTCCCACTTTTCCAAGCATTTCAATACCGCCAATGCCAAGAAGAATCTCTTGCCGTATTCTCATTTTTCTGTCACCGCCGTATAGTCTTGCGGTAATATCTCTGAATTCCGGAGGGTTTTCGGCAATATTTGAATCCAGTAAATATAAAGGAACGCGTCCTACATTTAATTTCCATACAGCGGCTTTAAGAGACCCTTCCGGTAAATCTACCGAAACAATTATTTTCTCGTCATTTTTATCAACAACTTCTTCGATGGGTAAATTATATATATCTGTATCTGAATATCTTTCCTGCTGCAGCCCTTCATTATTTAAGTACTGAGAAAAATACCCCTGACGATACAAAAGGCAAATCCCTACAAGAGGGATTTTGAGGTCGGAAGATGATTTCAAATGATCACCTGCAAGAACGCCCAACCCGCCTGAATATAGTTTCAGGCTTTCATGGATTCCAAATTCGAGAGAAAAATAAGCTGTTACAGATTCTTTGCTTTCAGTTGTCCAAACTGCTTCTTTCTCATACACCTTTTTAACTCTTTTAAGATGCTCCATAAAACTGTCATCAACAGCAAGAGCATCGAATCTCTCCTGTGAAACAGAATTTAAAAGTACAAGTGGATTAGAACGGGCATTTTTCCATAAATCAGGTTCGATTCGTTTGAAAAGCTCGACTGCATCCAAATTCCAAGACCACCACAGGTTTCTTGAAAGAGTTTCCAGAAAGCCTAAGCTTTCCGGAATAGATGCTGAAACATGAAATAATTGTAACTTTCTCATACTTGTTATTCAACTGTTAATAGACTGTTAATTGAACCCATGCTGTTAGGCTGCCATTCAGCGCAGTTAGGATCCACACACCATACACCGTTAATTACAAATTTATACTCGTGACGTCCTTTAGACAAAGTAAGTGAAATACTGTGCATGTCTTTGACCTTGCGAAGCTTGTTTGCTTTGGGATCCCATGCATTAAATGAACCGGCGACATAGACTTCACAACCCGGTTCAGTCTGGATCTGAAATTTAACGATTGCTTCATTTTCAGCGATTTTTTTAACAACTTTTTTTGCTGTTTTTTTTGCTGTTTTTTTAACTGCTTTTTTTACGACTTTCTTTTTAGTAACTTTTTTTTTCATAATTTGATTTTTTTTTACTTGAGTTAGTTTTGATTAAAAATTTAGATTTTATATATTATAAATACTTTGCTTATTATATCAAATTCGTGATTTTAAATAAACGACATAATTCCGTTACTCCCCATGCCTGTGCCCCGCATCCTTTTAATGCATGCGGAAAATCTCCGTCAATTATTTCCGGAATTTGAAGAATGCATCCTTCTTCTAATATTATTTCACTGCTGAGAAGAATTGATTTTGCTGTGCCCATCGCTGTTTCACCATAAGATATTAAAAGCGCTTCGGCATAAGAGGGGAAAGGCCATGTCCACGCCGTGCCGTTATGATATGCCGGTTTTCTACTGGTATCTTCATCACCGGAATATTTTCCGAAATAAGGATTCTCCGGATCATTCAAAAGTTCACCATCCCTAAAAACCGGTAACGGCCGGGCTACAGGTAAATCTGCCAGACTTCTTATCGCACCGGGGATTAATAACTGTTCAGATGCTATAATGATTTTCTCACATAGCTTTTTGTCTTTTACTGCTCCTAAAGTTATTGCAAATAATTGATTCGAGCGAATCGCGTCATCAGCTTCAGCAAGCCGTGCAGGAATCTCCGGTTCTGCATGCAAACAATCAGACAGGCATCCGTTAGGACTTTTAGTAAACAATTCAGAAATTGAATCGCTAACTTGTTGGGAAAGATTCTTGTATTTTTCCTCACCGCTGATTTGAAAATAAAAATCTAAAGCAGAAAACCATAACGCCTGAATTTCTATCGGATATCCTTGTCGAGATGTTCCGGCAGGATGATTTGTGTCCATCCAGGTAAAATGAGACGGACTATAAATTAATCCGCTTTCGGTATCCATTTTTATTCCGTTCGGCGTGCCTTTGATATAGTTTTCGATAATAGATTTGAGAACATCTTTTATAGTTCTACCCTCGCAATCTTCGTTTATAAAGTTTGAGTTACCTCTGGCCTTTATAAAATCTGAACACGCAACAGAAAACCATAACGGAGCATCGGTTGTGTCGCGATTCGATTGATCGGTTCCACGAATCATATTCGGCAAAGTACCGTTTTTTTCAAACGTGGCAAATTGTTTTAAAATTTCTTCAGTTTCTGAAATGAATCCCGCGGAAATGATTCCTCTTAAAGCTATTAAAGTGTCGCGACCCCAATCCAAAAACCAGGGATAACCGGCAATTACTGTTAACGAATCATACCGCTTAACAATAAATTGCTTGATGGAATTTATTAAATTGGACGGATTGGACGGATTGGACGGATTGGACGGATTGGACTTATTTGTCTTATATGTCCCATTTGTCCCATTTGTCCCATTTGTCCTATTGCTTTCAGCAATAATCTCCGCACTTTCTCCTTCGCAAAGCCCAAAAGAAAAATATCCGGGACTAAATAAATCTGTGCTTGCTTCCAAACCGCGTTCAGCTTCTTCAGTAAGGGGAACCATATACTGCCATTCCGGTTCGTAAATAAATTTACCTTTTGACACTGACATTTTAAATTCCGGATTTTCAGGCGGTGAGAAGGTAAAACTTTTTTTATCAGATCTTATCGTTGCAGGATATTCTTCTTCCAAACCGGTATAAGCTTTTGTGACGTGGTGAAAATTTCTGTTCTCAATATCGGGACGAACAATGATTTTAATCGGTAAAGGTCCCCCTTTATCCCCACCGGCATTCGCCGGTCTTCGCTTTAATAAGGGTGACTTCAATCGACAAAATTTGATGGCTGAAACATTTTCACCTTCAACCATTTCGAGGGAAATATCTAAATCAGTTGTTTTACCCTGCCCAATCGGAAGGCAAAAACTCCATTTCGCACAATTGTTTGAAATCTTTTCAAATGACTTTAAATTGTTAATGCTTATTTCGCAACTGTAATCGCTGGAAACAATCCACGCTCGGCACCGTGTGAATAAAATATGTCTGTCAACCGGGCAATCAGGATGAATGTTAGCTGCGAGAAAAGAATCGTACTTGCTTTTCAGAATTCCCCATTCACCGCGAATTTGAGCCATTCCACCTCTGCCGTTTGTTAATAGCGCGTAAGCATTTTTTTCTAAAACTTCTGTTTTTGAATAACGGGATTTTAATTTCAGTTCGTCATCAGAAGCAGCAACAAGAATTCTACATTCGTGATGTTCAACTTTTTCGTTATTATAAAAAGTTAAATTGAGAAAATATTCTTTGCTATCCGGAAAAGTATCCGGAGTCAGTAAAATGAAATTGGTCTTTCCGGGCAAACTGTTTTCACATTTTATTATTTTTTCTTTATCCAAAACTTTTATATTAAATGGAATTTCCGATTGCAAATATAAAAAATGAGAATCCGGAACTACAACGTTGCGCCTTAAATCCTGAGGATATTTCCAGTTGGTAACGCACAAAGGTTCAGGAAGATTCCGAGATTTTCCGCAAAATGCCGCGGGATTCTCACGAAATTCATTCAATAATCCTTCCGTTTGA
>JAUVKG010000263.1 GCA_030596365.1 Chlamydiota bacterium
AGTAAGCTACTGAAAATACTGAATACATTCACTATTTTCCCACAAAATCTTTAATTGTCCACGGAACACACAGAAAGACACAGAAGTTATTTAGAAATAGGGATATAATGTAATTTTTTCCGATCAAAGGACTAATAAGTTATTTTTCTGTGTAATTCTGTGTGTTCCGTGGGCAAAAATAAATGTTATCTTGATTCCTAAACTCAAAATCGATAATCTGACCTATCATAACTGCGGACCTATAAGCTTATCGTTGGACGCAGGAGAATGTATTTGCGTTTACGGTAAATCAGGCTGCGGAAAATCATTGATGCTTCGCTCAATTGCCGATATTGACCCTCATAATGGTGAAATCTTTCTCAATGGCAAAGAACAAATGGATTTTCATCCGTGTGAATGGCGTAAACGTGTTGCAATGCTACCGTCAGAAAACAGATGGTGGCATGAAAATGTCGGTGAACATTTTCCGCAAAACAAAAATTCTTTACTTCAAAAACTTGATTTCGATGATGAAACTTTCGAGTGGGATGTCTCAAGACTTTCTACAGGGGAAAGCCAGCGTCTTGCTCTTATCAGAGTATTATCAAACAAACCGGAAGTATTGCTGCTTGACGAACCAACAGCAGGTCTTGACGTTAAAAACACATCTGTTGTGGAAGAAATTATAAATAACTACATTAGAGAAACAAACGCCTCTGTGATATGGGTAACTCACAATGCTGAACAGGCAACCCGAATATCTCAGAATCATTTCTTATTCAAAGATGGGAATATTGTGAAAACTAAATAATATTTTCTCGCTCTCTGACTCCATTGCATTCCGTAACGATATAATTACAGTCCGATATATCTACTTAATTTTAGTTTTAATATTTCTACTAAATTGTCTTTGTCATAATAATACAAAGAAATAAGTTTTTTGCCTTCCTGTTGATACAATTTCTGCTTTTTCAGCATACCTATTTTGTAGTCTATAGTGTCCATTCCCCAGTATTCGATATAGATGTCAAATTCAGGCAAATAAAAATCGGGTCGAACAGAATATCCCTCAATAATGCGGACGCGCTCATCGTAGCGGAATGCAATGGAGTTAGAGGAAAGGAAATCAGTGATAATGCGTTCGCCGGCTGACTGAACAAGCGTCCCGTCTTTTGCTTTGATGTTTTTATTCAGCTCAACATTTGTATCAAAATTCCGTCTTTTCAGGTAAACTTCGTCAAAACACTTGTCGCAAAATGTTCTTTGGAACGTTTTTTGACTTTTGGAATATTCTTCAGCTGTAACTTCTTTATTGCATTTCTGACATAATTGTACAGATTGATTATTTCTTATCTTTATCGCTTCATTAATTTGTTCTATTGCCATTTGGGCATCTCTTTTATTGTAGTCTTTTTCAGCATGATTCTCAAGAATATCGTTTAGATCATGCAGAGCAGTTTCTGCATCCGCACCATATGCGGACAAAGCTTTTACAGCGTATTGTCTTACCTGCGGGTGTGAGTCAAGCATCTTCGTTTGCAAAGCGGGTACAATGTCTGCCGAATTTGCAAAACCGGCAAGTTTACCAAGCGCCGACACGGCAAGCCGCCTGACTTGTCCGGAATCAATATTGAGCAATGAAAATAGTTCGGAAACAACTTTTATATTACCTGAATTCCCGAGTTCTACAGCTCGTTTCATCAGTTCTTTTTCGCGTTGTTTGTGCATGAAAGTGAAACTTTCGTTTGTCGGTTAGTGTTTATTTCTTAATTAATTGAATTGTTCATCGTATCGGAATGCAATGGAGTTAGAGAACAAGAAATTAGCAATAATGTGTTGGCCGTGCGACTAATATAATAGTTTTCCAGTAAGCAAATCTACTCATTCATCTTATTTATTTGCTCTGCACGCTTCTCCATTTTCATTGCTTCTTTCTCACGATTGGTTGCGCGGTACAATCTCGCCATATTATCAAGACATTTTGCAGCATAAGGATGATTTGTACCTAAAGTCTCCTCAACTATTGTCAATGATTGTTTGTACAACGGTTCGGCTTTTGTATAATCACCTTGTTCACGGTATAATTCTGCTAAATTATTTAAAGATGTTGCCATATAATAGTGGTTTGAACCTAATGTTCTTTTATAAATCTCTATTGATTGTTTATGAAGCGATTCAGCTTGCTCGTATTTACCTTCAATTTCGTAAATCCTTGCCAGCGCTGCTAAATATGTCGCTGTATTTGGGTGATTAGTACCGTGGATTTCCTCGTCTATTGATATTGCCTGATTAATGATTGTTTTAGCTTTTGCATAATTGCTCTGATGTTCATATATTATCGCAAGGTTAAACATGCATTTTGTTACTACAGGATTTGTTATTCCAATCGATTTTTCTAATAGCGCTAATGAGCGTTCACTGAGTGGTTTGGCGGAATCAAATTTGTCCTGTGTTATATATAAACTTGCAAGACTATTAAGGCAGAAAACGACATTAAGATGATCCGGTCCAAGTATCTTCTCTGTCGCTTTCAGTGCTCGCTTGTGTAACTTTTCCGCTTCGTCGTATCTGCCTTGAACTTCATAAAAATCGCCAATCCAAATAAGAAGCGAGGCAGCTTCTGCACTTTCATCTCCGGAAATTATTGACAAAACACGTTCGTACAATTTCTCGGCTTTATCAAACTTGCCTTGTGTTGTATAAATTTCAGCGAGACCGCTTAATGTGCAAGCTTTATCAAGAGAGAAAGTCCCAGGATCTTTTTCACGGATGGAAAGTGCTTGCTTAAATAACGGTTCCGCTTGATCTAATTGACCTGTATCTATATAAAATAAAGCAAGATTATTTGTACACATGGCATAGTCGGCATCGTTTTCGCCAACTGTTTTTTTACAAATTTGTACTGCCTGCTTATATAATGGTTCCGCTTTTGAATAATTGAAGTTGTTTCTATAAAACTCAGCTAAATTATTCAAACTTGCGGCCAAATGAATGTAATTTGTGCCTGAATTTTTCTTTGCAATTTTAAGCGCCTTTTGAGCAAGAATTATTGCTTCATCGTATTTGCCGGCTTCGTATAATTCGTTGGCTTTTTCATTTACCGCTTCCCAATTGTTTTTGGTAGATGGAAAAAACTCGAATTTGATATACAAAGCTACAGCTAAAATAATAATTGAAATTTTAATTATTTTTTTCATATATTTATTATTTTATTTTTCGTGTCTATTCGTGTTCATTAGTGGTTAAACTTTTTTGTGTCTGTTCGTGGTTAGATTGAATCAGATAATTCCCGAGTACAAGATAATCTATTCCCGTTCGACGGAAACATTTGTACGCGTCTTCCGGTGTGCATACTATCGGTTCATCACGGAAATTGAACGATGTGTTTATAATCATGCCGCAACCCGTTCTTTTTTCAAATTCTTTTATTATTTTATAAAAAAACGGATTTGTTTCCGAATCAACTGTCTGCACACGCGCTGAATAATCAACGTGGGTGATTGCCGGTAAATTTGATCTTATCTGACGAACCTGATGCTCAAATTTATCGCTCTCGTTTTGCTGAGATATCCGTAAGTCCTCTTTTATATGCGTTACAAAAAGCATGTACGGTGAAGAAATGGCTGATTCAAAATAATCGTTCGCCCGCTCCAATAAACACGCGGGTGCAAACGGCCTGAAAGATTCACGGCATTTTATTTTCTTATTTAAAATCATCTGCATTTTCGATGAACGCGCGTCGGCAATTATTGACCGGTTACCAAGCGCGCGAGGGCCGAACTCCATTCGTCCGTTGAAGAGTCCGATGATTTTTTGTTCATCAATCAGTTTTGCTATTTCTTTTGATAAATTCTCATCATCGAATTGTTCGGCAATAATTTCATTTTCATTAATGAAGTTTTTAATGTAGTTATCGGAAAAAGCAGGACCTATTAACGCGCCATTCATTTTATCGGTTATACCGTCAGCTTTTCTTTCATTGCTTAAAACTTCATGCCATACATACAGAGCAGCTCCAATTGCTCCTCCGGCATCACCGGCTGCCGGTTGTATCCAAATGTTTTTGAATTTGCTTTCCCGGAGAAGTTTTCCGTTTGCCACACAATTTAACGCGACTCCGCCTGCGAGACAAAGATTTTCGCACTTTGTTATTTTATAGGCGTTATCAGCTATTTTTAAAATGATTTTTTCTGTTGCTGATTGAATTGATTTTGCAATGTCAGCATCAAACTGTGTAAGTTCAGAATCCGGCTTTCGCGGCATTTTTTTAAAAAGATTATGAAATTTATCTGTTGTTAATAAATTTTTTCCGCTGAAATCAAAATATTCCATTTCTAATGTGAAATTTCCATCCTCTTCCAATTTTACAAGATTATTAAAAATCAAATCTACAAATCTCGGCTCTCCATAAGGAGCAAGTCCCATAACTTTATATTCTCCAAAACCAACGCGAAAGCCAAGGAATTCCGTGAATGCGGAATATAAATATCCAATGGAATGGGGGAATGGGTGTTCAATTAAAAGTCCCCCTTTTTTAAAGGGGGTTGGGGGATTTTCTTGTTGAATATTATCAACCAAAAATGTCGACTGTGAAATCCCGTCTCCTTCACCGTCTAATACTATGACAGCGGCTTGGTCAAACGGTGATGGAAAAAACGCGCTTGCGGCGTGAGAAAAATTATGCTTTACAAAATATACCTTCTTGTCCGGAAA